>NZ_JAYGHP010000014.1 GCF_034932065.1 Crocosphaera sp. UHCC 0190 | reverse complement strand
TACTTAACTCAAATAGGGTTCTTTCTTGCTCAGATGTTAAAAATACTCTTAAAGGAGGAGATGACATTATTTGATCTATTTCTTGACTAACTCTATTAACATACTTTTGGAATTTTTTTTAGCGATCGCCTGAAAAATCTTAACATAAGTTAACACAGTGCTGCTTATTTATGTCCGACTACTTAGCTTGTTTCATAATTCCAGAATAAGAAGTCCGATTCAAATAAAACCATCTCATCGCTTTCTCTAAATCATTAGATGGGGAATAATCTAACTTATAATATCGATGGATTTCTTTAGTCGCAGGAATTCCCTGTAATAGTTTTATTAAATCTTCGACATGATCTCTTATTGAAATATAAGTATTGATTAGTTCTGGATCTTTATCATTTAAAATATTATGTTTTGCATTATGTTTTGCAAAAAAAATAGAACCCCCACCGACAAACGGTTCACAATATTTATGATGTTTAGGAAGACAAGGAAGGATTAACTTACGAGCATAAAACTTACCCCCAGGATATCTAAAAGGAGAATTACTTAACTTTCTGACTTGATTTTTACTCACAACTTATCCAAAGAGATCTTATTAAACGATAAATTCTATAGGATTAAAAGTCAAGCTCTGTACCTTGAATAATTATAAATATCTGTAGACATTTTGATTAACTCCTTACTTATTTTCTGTTGTTACATTTACAGGAACTAAAAAAGGTTTCGCGTCTTTGGGTTCAATTTTAAAATCCACCCGATTTGTTCCTGAAGGACAACACAAAGGATCACTTTCTCTATATCTCTTATATTCTACAAATAAACTGGATGGACTGGTTAAAAAAATACGAGAAATATCCCCATCTAAACGAGAATTCATGGTTTCAGGAGATAGGGTTCCTGCAAATTGTCCTTCCACAAAAACAAATGCTTGATAACCTAAAGGACGACACATTCCATCAACTCCACTCATGGCAGTTATCACACTTGTTTTATCATAGGTTTGTATGGGGCCAAATAAGTCCCAACCGGCCCGAATAATGGCTTTCTCTTGATCAGTTTTTGCCTCTCTTAATTGATTTTTACAGCGATCAATACTTGGGGGTTCAGCATCAATTTTCGGTGCATTGGGAATCATTGCACCTGATTTATTCCAATTATTTAGATCATTATCTAACCAGATTTTCGTCTGTTGTTTTTCAGGAGTCTTACTAATAACTTCTACTAATGACCAACGAATATTACTGCTATCTACCGGAGGGTTAGGATTTTTTTTTGAGCAATTCTTACTTGATAATTGTAACCAGGTTCATAGGTAAATCCTTCAATAGATTCATAAAATAATGTCCAATTGTCTCCTGGGGTTTCTTTTATTTGTAAGCATTTTTTTGGTGCAACTCCGATACAATCTACAGTTTCAGGACTGATATAAACGGTTTTTTCTGTTGTAGGTGTATTGCTCTTAGAAAGAGGTTTAAAGGTAATAATTCCTAATTGTTTTTGCTTAATATAAGCAATTTGTAATTGACCTTGAGAATTTATTGTATAAATTTTGGCTCCTTCTAATGCTGCTAAAAATAACATTTCTTGGGTCATTATTTCTTCAGGACAGGCCATACGAGTAGCGGCAATAACGTCTACTTTTAATCTATTATCATTCTGTTCATATCCTGCGGTGTAACGGTTGCATCCACCGGTTCCAAATACTCTTTCTTTGTCAAAAGTAAGGGTTGCTGATTTATCTGTTAAGGGTTGATTTTCATGCCATGCGACTAACTGCCATTCCGTTCCTTCTAAGGAATTTTTGAGTTGATTTTGTGCTAAATAAATGGGTTGATTTCGTCGAGTTTCATTAGCAGAAATTTGACTAATAGAACTTGAATAAACACCGGAAATAGAAGTCAGAATTAATGGACATATAATTCTGATTATTGTTTTGTTTTTGAGCATTATTTTTATATTTTTAGTTAATTGAACAACAATGTATTGATGATTATAGCAAAAATTTCAACTTAAGCCCTTACGACTTAAAAAATCTTTAACTACAGCTTTAACTGGTTGTTTTTCATGGTCAACGAGATAATTAAGTTTTTGCATTTCCTGGGAGGATATTTGTCCTGATAAATGTTCAATTATTGGTTGTAATTTAGGATGTTCTTTTAAGGTTTTTTGATTAAAAATAGGTACGGTTTCATAGGGAGGGAAATAATGCTTGTCATCTTCTAACATAAATAAATCCAAGACAGAAATTAGCCCATCAGTCGAATTTCCTGCGACTAAATCAACATTTTTATCCGCTAAAGCACGATACATTAAGCCTAATTCCATCGCTTTTGGTTGACTGGTAAAGGTTAAATTATAGGTTTTAGAAAGTCCAGGATAACCATCTTCTCTGGCTAAAAATTCATGACCAAAACCTGCTTGCCATTCAGGAGTATATTTGGCTACTTCTGAAATGGTTTTAATCTGATATTTTTTGGCATCTTCTCCCCGAATTAAAATGGCAAATGTATTCTCAAATCCTAAAGATGGCATCACTTCAAGCTGAAATTGATTATGATAAGCTTCTTTCACTTTTTGATAGACAAGTTGGGGATTATTAATGGGTTTTTCTTTTAAAATAGCTGTAAATGCTGTCCCTGTATATTCGACATAACCATCAATTTTTTGAGATTTAACGGCTTCATGACAGATAAATGTTCCCCCTAAATCAAAAAGACGCTCTACCTTAAGATTGCTATTATTTTCAATCTGTTGTGCTAATATTTCTCCTAAAATAACTTGCTCTGTAAAATTTTTAGAACCAATAATTATCTCTCCTTTTGATTGATTAATAATTCCCAAGGCACTACATATAATTACTCCTAATAATGCAAAAATAATTAAGATATTTTGAGAATATTTTGGTTTTTTTGTTGATCTTTTAGTTAAATTTATTTCTAAACGGCCAATTCCCCAATCTGCCAATAAAGCAATGATAGCAGAAGGAATTGCCCCCGCTAAAATTAATTGATTATCAACGGTTGAAATTCCCCGAAAAATAAAAACTCCTAACCCTCCTCCTCCTATCGCAGCAGCAATAGTCGCCACACCAACACAGATAACTGTTGAGACTCTAACCCCCGCTAAAATAACCCCTAATGCTAAAGGAATTTCAATTAAAATTAAAATCTGTCTAGGGGTCATTCCTAATGATTTTCCTGCTTCTTTGACCCCTAAATTAATTTGCTTGATTCCCGTATAAGTATTACGAATGATGGGAAGCAAAGCATAAAGAGTTAAAGCAACAATGGCAGGATTTTTCCCGATTCCTCCCAAGAAAGGAACCGTAATTAAAAAACCAAAAAGAGCTAAACTAGGAATAGTTTGAATAGCATTAGCAACGGTGATAATGGGATTGGCAAGTTTCGGATATCGGGTCATAATAATTCCCAAAGGAATGCCAATAATGATCGCCATACCCATCGCTATCAATACTAAAATTAAATGTTCTCCTGTACGGAGGAGTATTTCTGAACCATAGGGAATCCAAGAAAAATTATTCATGATTAAAGGAAGGAATTTATTCTAATATTTTATCAGACTTAGTTGATTCAAGAAAATTTCTCGTTTTTCTGCTACAATAGGCAATATTAATCGTTAAAGTTGTTGAGGAAATATAAGTTATGGAAGCCTTAGCAAAATGGTCAATTAAAAATTATCATCAAATGATTGAAGCGGGAATTTTACAAGATCGTCAGGTCGAATTATTAGCAGGAGAAATTATTGAAATGAGTCCAGAAGGTGCGCCTCATTATATGTTAGGAGAAAATACAGCTAATTACCTTAAAGAATTATTACAAAATCAAGCTTATGTGCGTTTTGATGGGCCAATTACTTTAGCAAATTCTGAACCTGAACCCGATATTGCTGTTGTTCACTTACCGCGAGAAACCTATCTGCAACGACACCCTTATCCCGAAGATGTTTTGTTAATCATTGAAATTTCTTACTCAACCTTAGAAACAGACTTAGGTAAAAAGAAAACAATTTATGCTAATAACCAAATCCAAGAATATTGGGTAATTGATATGAAACAAAAAAACCTAATTATTTTTCGAGAACCCGATCAAGGTGACTATATAGTTAGAAAGGAAATAAAACAAGGAAATGTCACTTTACTAGCATTTCCTGAAATTACAGTCTCTGTTAACAGACTAATTAATGCTTAAGAAAAATGCTGAAACCCTGCTGATAAACTTAACTCTCGCTGTTGATGGTTATCCTCCATTAACACTATCCTAAGTTCATCAACAATCTTACCAATAATTGCCGCCCCTTCTCCTAACTGTTCAACTAACTTAATTCCTAACACTTCCGGTAAACATAACACCAATTCAAAATCTTCTCCCCCATATAATACCCAGTCTAACCCTTGCTCAACAGATACCCATTGTGATAGGATGGGGGGAATAGAGAGTAATGATAGCTCAATTTCTGCCCCAACCCCACTCATGCGGCAAATCTGCATGATGGCATCAGCTAACCCGTCACTGCTATCCATTCCTGTTACCGTCGTTGTGCCTACGACATCCCATAAGTAAGGAAGCACATCTAAACGGGGTTTCGGGTATTGATGAGCAAAGATTAATTTATCTATGCTGCCTTGGGTTAGATTCTCTTGGCTATGAGGTTTGAGCAATAATTCTAATCCTGCCCGCGCCATACCATGATACCCTGTGATGACAATAACTTGACCAGGTTGGGCCGTAGAGCGACGGATGACACGATTAGGATATACTTGACCCAAGGCGGTAATACTCACAGTAATCACGGGAGAACGACAAATATCCCCCCCTACAATGGGAGTTGGATAAACCTGTAAACATCGAGTTATCCCTAAATACAAACGTTCTATCCAGGCAACAGATGTCTCTCCTGGTAAGCCTAGCCCTACTGTAATTCCGATAGGGGTTGCACCCATAGCGGCCAAGTCTGATAAATTAGCCGCAGCTGCGCGCCATCCTACCGCATCGGGGGGAGTCGTCATCTCGCTAAAGTGTACCCCATCCACTAACACATCAGTGGTGACAACTAATTTTTGTCGAGGATCGAGGGACAATATAGCGGCATCATCTCCGATAATATCATGGGGACAAAATTTTTGCAGTATCTTTAACAGGCCTTGTTCTCCAATATCCCTAACTTTCATCGATTTTTATGACGTAAAGCGGGGTTAAACATTTCACTAATGCCTTCCCCAATAAAAGATAACCCAACCACCATGGAAGTCATGGCCATTCCAGGGAATAAAGTTGTCCACCAAATACCTGTTGATAAGTCGGGTAATGCTTCTTTAAGATCATGTCCCCATTCTGAGATTTCTTCCGGTAATCCTAAGCCTAAAAATCCCAAGCCCCCTAAGACTAAAATAGCATCAGCAGCGTTTAAAGTAAAGACCACAGGAACACTTTGAATAACATTAAAAAATAAATAGCGAGATAAGACACGAGTTGGGGTGGCTCCCATTGCTTTTGCTGCTTCCACAAATAACTCAGTTTTCACACTGGTGGTATGATTGCGAACAATACGATAATACTGAGGAATATAAGCAATACTAACCGCAATTGCTACATTAAGGATACCACGACCCAAAATAAACGCTAAAGTCACAGATAATAATAACCCTGGAATTGTATAAATAGTATCCATTAAAAACAGAAGTATTTTATCAACTTTTCCTCCTAAATATCCACTAATTAAACCAAGGGGAACCCCAATTATCATCGATAAAAATGTGGACAAAATAACAACTTTTAAAGCTGCTTGTGAACCTAAAAGTGTCCGGGAAAAAACATCATATCCTCGAACATTTGTGCCAAACCAATGACTGAAACTAGGAGACTCGACAGGAACATTACTTAATAAATCTGCGGGATCTTGTAAAAAGCCAATTCCTTGTAAAAGTGGGGCAAATAAGGCAATAAATAACCAAAAAATTGTCATGCCTATGCCAATATACATTATTTTTTGGGCAAGACTAAGATGGGAGAAATGAGGTAAACTAAGTTTAGTTAGAATCATAGATATTTCAACAATAACTAAAATATGTTAGAAAATTGTAACCGATCCTTAGTCTTTTGACAAAACTCTAACTCCAACAAAATTAATGGCTAAAGTAGAGACGATTTTTAAAACGCCTCTACGATAAAATATTAATTAAATAGATTGCAATTTGATTGAAATTATCACATTTTTTCCTGTGACAAGAATAGCAGATTCTCCAAATTTAGGGGGGCCAGTTCGGACAACGGGATTACTAGAAAACCCAAATTTCTCAGTAGGAACTCCGAGGAAATTACGATTAAGTTGACCATCGGAATTATCATCCCAAAATACAGCTACCGCGTAGGTACTAGGGGCTAAGTTATTAATGGTTATTCTAGGGTTAGTATCGGTAATTTTCACACATTGTTTTTGTACTGCATCGTCACCGCTACTAGGAAAACCTCGACTACTAGCAAATAAACTAAAGCAAATTTGTCCTTTGCGATCGCTGACCCCATTAACTTCAACCGTTAGATTACTGGTTGTATTTCCATAGACAGGAAGGGACGCACTTAAGGTTCCCAGTAAAGGGAGTAATAAGGAACTAACTAGAAATTTATTAGTCATAATTTATCTACGGTGAAGAACTGATCAGATTATTTTTCTGTCTAATGATAAAAGAATTAACCCTAAGAATTTTATAGCATATATTGGGCCATCTTTTTTAAATTAAATGAATTATTGAGCTTAATTCTCAAGGATTAAATTGATAACCCCAACCTTATTTACCAATACAAAAACGACTAAAAATCCGTTCTAAGACTGATTCGGTGATTTCCTCTCCCGTAATTTCTCCTAATGCTTGAATGGCCGTACGCAAATCAATTGTCCAAAAATCTAACGGCAGTTGATTATTAATCGTTTCCTCTACTTGTTGTAAAGCTATTTTAGCGCGGGTTAAAGCCGCCGCTTGCCGTTGATTAATCGCTAAATCTAAATTAGCTGCCTTTAAATTTTCTTGATGCACTGAGGCTAAAATCGCCTTTTCTAAACCATCAATACCTTGATTTTGTGCGGCCGAAGTCTTGACAATATGCTTAATTTGTGCAGGAAATTGAGAAAAATCTGGGGTCGCCAAATCAATTTTATTAATCACTAAAATAACCGGAAGATGAGCAATTGGTTGGTAAATTTCTGTTTCTTCTCTTGTCCATGCCACTTGAGCATCAATCGTTAGTAAAATAAGATCAGCCTGACGAGCAGCCAAACGCGATCGCTCAACCCCAATTTTTTCCACCTGATCCACCGTCTCCCGAATACCTGCCGTATCTAAAACTTGGATCGGAATGCCCCCCACCACTAACTGAGACTCCACCACATCCCGTGTCGTTCCCGGTAAGTCTGTAACAATAGCGCGATCGCTGCGACTCCAAGCATTCAATAAACTCGATTTTCCCACATTAGGACGGCCCACAATCGCCACCTTTAAGCCCGTGCGTAACAATTCCCCCTGATCGGCTGTAGATAAAATAGTCTCAACCTGCCTTAAAATCGCCTCTAACCCCTCAGAAACTACATTTTCATCTAAGGGTAGCAAATCTTCTTCAAAATCGATTCTCGCCTCAATTTCTGCCAGGATATCCAAACAAGTATGACGTAATTGCCGAATCGGTTGAGCCAATTTTCCTTGTAACCCGGCCACCGCAATTTGAGAAGCTTGAGGCGATCGCGCCCCCACTAATTCAGCAATACTTTCTGCTTGAGTGAGATCAATTCTGCCATTGAGAAAGGCCCTAATGGTAAATTCCCCTGGTTGAGCCAATTTGGCCCCTTGTTCCAAACACAACTGGAGAACTTGCTGTACGGGAATAATACCCCCATGACAGTGAAATTCGACCACATCCTCACAAGTATAGGAACGGGGAGCTAACATCAGCAATAATAAGGCTTCATCAATGGTTTGTTGGGTTTGGGGGTGACGGATGAAACCGTAGAGAATGCGATGAGACTCCCATTGTTGTTTTCCAGGGGCATAAAATAGAGTACGAGCGATAAACAGGGCATTTTGACCCGATAGACGTACAATACCAATGCTCCCTTGTTGGGGAACAATAGCCGTAGCGATCGCCGCGATCGTCTCTCCTTGGATAACCTTGTCAGCCATTAACTTCGCTCCTAATTCTTGCATGAATCTTAATTTTTCACGATAATAAGAAAATAGGTGTGATTGAAGCAAAAAAGGATTGATAGGATAGAAGAACAGTGATTCCTTGGATTCAGCAGAATGTCTCATCATGCTCCTTCTGGCCGTTCCCCCATCGCAATAATCATTAAGCCCAAGAAAACACCTCAAATTACCCTATCTCAACGTCGGTATTCTGGATGGAGACGACAATGGCGTTATCTATACTTGCGGTTTGGACGGTTGCGCGGCACACCGAAATCAATTTCGCGGGGGTTAGCCTTTGGGGTGTTTGCGGGATGCTTTCCTCTGTTTGGCCTACAAACTCTTATGGGAGTCTTACTCGCGGCGATCTTTCGGGGAAACAAATTGACCGCGGCGGCCGGAACCTGGGTGAGTAACCCTTTAACCTATGTGCCGATCTTCGCTTTTAATTATAAAGTAGGGGAATTACTATTAAGAATAGGCAGAAGAAACCCTCAGCCAAACCTCCCCCAAAACTGGCAATCTTGGTCAGTTTTACAAGAATCAGGCCTTGATTTTATGGTAACTCTGTTTTTTGGCTGTTTTATTGTGGGTATTATCGCCGCCATAGGAACTTATTTGCTCAGTTTACGGCTGTTATCCCGTTGGCATCGCTTACGCCGGGCCAGAAGATATAAAAGCAACCCCTAGTTATTTCATATTCGCCCTGGTATCTTTGACAGCCACCACGAAAAATAAGACCGTTAAGGGGATACTCAAGGCTAAAATGATACCCGTAGTCATATTGCCTAATTCGGGGGTTCCTGAGGACAATTCAAACACAGAACCCACACCTGCGATCGCTGTAATACAAGACCCTAATAATAATACGCCACTTTTGGGGGTCACAAATGTTACTCCTTATTTGCTCACAAATTTCTTTATTTTATCGGTTTGACTGCCCCTCTGGAAAATCCCTTCTCTTGAAGTTTTTCCGTTAAGGCCAGATCATTTTCCACTCGGTCCACAAACATAACACCCTTGAGGTGATCCATTTCATGTTGAATTACCCGCGCTAATAAATCCGTCGCTTCTATTTTGCGTGGTTTACCCTGTTCATCTTTAAAGGTAACTTCAATGGTTTTGGGCCGGGTTACATCTAAATAAACCCCAGGAATACTCAGACATCCTTCTTCTACCACACAAAGGTCTTGAGAAGCACGAGTAATCGTCGGGTTAATTAAAATTAAGGGCGGGTTGGCCGGATTATCGGGTTCACAGTCAATGACAATTAATTGTTTATTAATCGCCACCTGGGGGGCAGCTAAACCAATACCACTAGAACTATACATGGTTTGAAGCATTTCTTTGGCTAATTGCCGCACTGAGTCATCTATTTTGGCAATACGTTTTGCAGGTTGCCGCAAAGCGCGATCGCCCAGATAATGAATTTCTAGGGGAGGATTTTCTAATTTTTGCTTTTCTACTGTGATTACACCCGTCATAGGAAGTTGAGACGATTAACGATTTTATTTGATTCTATTTTAACCTATACCATAAGACTTTAATATGAATCTGGCAGACTTACAATAAGTGGTTAATTGATTTTTTAATAAAAATATGGCTTATAAGCGTCGTCAATTTTTAATGATTACGGGGGGATTTTTGGGGGTGGGAATGGCCACCATTACCCATCAAGTTTTCAGTCGTAATCAGAATTTTACCCCTCAACCTGAATCGGCAATACCCGATCAAACACCCCCAGTTTCTCAACCCGTTGCGGTGGCCCCTGATGGACTATTTGCCCCCCTTAAGGGAGAGGTAAGAATTGTTGTCATTAGCGATCTTAATAGTCAGTATGGATCAACGACTTATGAACCGGAAGTTGACCAGGCGATCGCCTTAATTCCGGGGTGGCAACCGGATTTAGTCTTATGTGGAGGCGATATGATTGCCGGACAAAAGCGATCGCTTACCCAGGCTCAAATTCAAGCCATGTGGTCAGCCTTTGATGACCATATTGCTGCACCCTTACGTCAGGCCAAAATTCCCTTGGGGTTTACCATTGGTAATCATGATGGTTCAGGGTCAATTAGTCAAGGAAAATTGACGTTTAAATCAGAACGAGATCTGGCTTCCGTTTATTGGAATGATCCTAATCATAATCCAGGTTTAAACTTTATTGATCGGGGGAATTTTCCTTTTTATTATACGTTTAAACAACAAAATATTTTTTATCTGGTTTGGGATGCTTCTACTCATATTATTTCCCCTGAACAGTTAACTTGGGTTGAACAAAGTTTAAGCAGTTTAGATGCGAAACAAGCGAAATTACGCTTAGCCATTGGTCATCTTCCTTTGTATCCTGTGGCAGTAGGGAGAGATGATGGGGGAAACTTTATGTATGAAGGAGAAAAATTACAAACCTTATTAGAAAAATATGATGTTCATACCTATGTAAGTGGTCATCATCATGCTTATTATCCAGGGAAAAAAGGTCAATTAGAATTACTTCATACTGGGGCGTTAGGCGCAGGGCCCCGTAAACTTTTAAATAGTAATTTACCCCCACAAAAAAGTTTAACTGTGGTCGATATTTCTTTAGAAAAAGCAGAGACGATTTACACTACTTATGACATGAAAACCCGACAAGTGATTGACATTCAAACCTTACCAAAATCTATTGGTAAAGTCTGGCGACGAGATCTTGTTAAGGAATAAATAGAAGGGCTAGAAATTTATATTTTCTAACCCTTTATTTCGGCTATTTTTTAATTAAAACTTAGCAGGATTATAGTCCTCAATATTGATGGTCACTGGGTTAACATTCCAAATTTCCCGACAGTATTCACCAATGGTTCGGTCAGAAGAAAACTTACCCATTCTGGCGGAATTAAGAATGGACATTCTTGTCCATTTATCCTGATCTCGATAGGCCTTATTGACCTCTTCTTGACAGTCGATATAGGATTGATAATCTGCCATCAACATATAGGGATCATCATACAAAAGATGATCAACAATGGGCTTAAACAGGTTTTGATCTCCATAACTAAAGTAACCATTAGCAATGCGATCAATGACCCCTTGTAAGTCACCATTGCGGTTGTAATATTCGCTAGGATTATACCCTTTGGCCTTCATGGTATAAACTTCTTCAGCCGTTAAACCAAAGAGGAAGAAATTCTCCGGCCCCGCTTCTTCCCGAATCTCAATATTTGCCCCATCTAAGGTACCAATAGTCATGGCCCCATTCATCGCAAATTTCATATTTCCGGTTCCAGAGGCTTCTTTTCCTGCGGTAGAAACCTGTTCAGAAAGATCGGCAGCCGGATAAATCCTTTGGCCCATAGAAACGTTAAAGTTAGGCAAGAATACGACTTTTAAACGTCCCCGAACATCAGGATCTTTATTAACGACTTCACCGACGGCATTGATTAATTTAATAATCAATTTGGCCATAAAATAACCAGGGGCCGCTTTACCACCAAAAATAAAGGTACGGGGCAGAACATCCACATCAGGATTGCGCTTAATATGGTTGTAGAGGCTGATGATATGTAAGACAGCTAAATGTTGCCGTTTGTATTCATGGATGCGCTTTACTTGCACATCAAACAGAGAATTAGGATCAACTTGAATGTTGCGGTTTTTGAGGATGTAAGCAGCTAAACTGCGCTTATTTTCTTGTTTAATTTCTCGCCAACGATAACGGAAATCTGGATCTTCAATGAAAGCTTCAATTTTCCGCATTTCATCGAGATTTTTTAACCAACCATCCCCAATTTTTTCAGTCACTAAAGCTGATAAGGCAGGGTTACTTAATAAAATCCAACGACGAGGGGTTACTCCATTGGTTTTGTTGTAAAATTTCTCAGGCCAAAGTTTAGCAAAATGTTTGAGGGTGTCTTTTTTCAAGAGTTCCGTATGTAAGGCGGCAACCCCATTAATAGCGTGGGAACCCACACAGGCTAAATTCGCCATCCGAATGCGTTTGTCTTCCCATCCTTCAATTAAAGAAAGATTCGTGACTAAATCTTCATCGTTGGGGAACCAAGTTTTGACATCTTCAAGAAAACTATGGTTAATTTCGTAAATAATCTCTAAATGTCGGGGCAGAAGACTGCTAAATAGATCCACAGACCAACGTTCTAGGGCTTCTGGCATCAGGGTATGATTGGTATAGGCGAGGGTCTTTTTCGTAATATCCCAGGCTTTGTCCCAATCATAATTGTGTTTATCGACTAATAACCGCATTAACTCGGCCACCGCTACTGCTGGGTGGGTATCGTTGAGTTGTACAGCTATTTTCTCGTTGAAGTCGTCTAAACTATCATGAGTCCGTAAATGGATGCGAATTAAGTCTTGTAGAGATGCAGAGACAAAAAAGTATTGTTGGGCTAGGCGCAGTTGCCGTCCTGCGGGGGTATTATCATTGGGATAGAGAACCTTGGAAATGGTTTCTGCATCCATTTTTTCGGCCACTGCCTGATCATAATTTCCTGCGTTGAAGGCTTCAAAGTTAAAGGCTTCACTCGCTTCGGCTTTCCACAGTCTTAAGGGGTTCACTGTGTTGGTTTTATAACCAGGAACAGGAGTATCATAAGGAACGGCCAGAATGGTACGACCAGGAATCCAAACGGTTTTGACATTCCCATGTTCATCATGGATCGTCTCTGTATGACCCCCTAATTTTACCTCAACCGCGTCGTCAGGACGAGCTAATTCCCAAGGGTTATCAAACCTTAACCAGTTGTCGGGAATTTCTACCTGCCAACCATCTTTGATCATTTGATGGAAAATGCCGAATTCGTAGCGGATACCATAACCAATGGCAGGAATGGCTAAGGAGGCTAAAGAATCTAAGAAACAAGCAGCCAAACGCCCTAAACCACCGTTCCCTAACCCTGGATCTGGTTCTTGTTCGATAATCTCATCAAAGTCAAGTCCCAACTCTTCGACCACTTCTTTGATTCTGTCATAAAGTCCCAGGTTTACTAAATTATTACCTAGATGACGACCCATGAGAAATTCAGCCGAGAAATAAGAAACAAGTTTGACTTTTTCTTTCTTATAGGTGTCTACTGTTTTTAAGAAACGATGGAGTAGACGATCGCGGACAGTATAGGAAAGGGCAATATAATAGTCATGAAGGGAGGCTTCTGAACGATCAATGCCTTGAATGTAGAAAAGATGGTCGAGAAATGCCCGCTTTAGGGTTTCTTTGCTCATCCCTGTGCGATCATCTTCGACTTTAATGTTCGGGTTATTGAATTGAGAGGTTAAGGTACTGTCCATAAATTAATCCTGAATAGGCTATGCAAACTTATCTGAAGAATATAGATTTAGCTAAGCAATCAAAGGCCAGCATATACAATTATGTGGTGAGATTAGATTGCTTTGGTTATGCTTCTTTGACAAATGTACTTTTCTCAATCTCTATACCGATATCGTTCACGGTCGATTGTAAAAGATATATGTTGCATCTTCCTGATTTCTTTAGGTTTATTTAATGCAATAACCAAAGAGTATAATCCACAGGACATAATGGTATTATGTCCCTACAAATTATCATAAATATTGTAGGGATTTAATCATTAATGAAAATTCTTTTAGTAGATGACGAAGCGGAATTAACTGAACCCCTCTATCATATTTTATCCCGTGAAGGCTATGAAGTTGATGTGGCAGATAATGGTCAAAAAGGCTATGAATTAGCTTTGCAAAATACCTACGATCTGTTAATATTAGACTGGATGTTACCCCAAAAACCAGGTATTGCCATCTGTCAAGGCTTGCGATCGCAGGGAAACACCACCCCAGTGCTTTTCCTAACAGCAAAAGATACCCTAGATGATCGAGTAATTGGACTAGATGCCGGGGCCGATGATTATTTAATTAAACCCTTTGAATTACGGGAATTAATGGCGAGGGTTCGCGCTTTGTTGCGGCGTTCCCCTGCTTTTGAAGCGACGACAACCAGTAAGTTAAAGGTAGCAGATTTAGAATTAGATCGGGATAATCAAGTCGCTTATCGCCAGGGCAGAATGATGAACCTTTCTGATAAGGAAGTTAAACTATTAACTTATTTTATGCAACATCCTGGCCAACTTTTAACCCATGAACAAATTTATCAGCATTTATGGACAGAACAAGAACAACCTAATAGTAATGTTTTAGCGGCCTTAATTCGTCTATTGCGACGCAAAATAGAAGAAGAAGGCCCCTTAATTTATACGGTTTATGGTAAAGGTTATCGGTTTGGGGATTGATATTTGTTAATCAAACCATTGAGCAAATTCCGTGGTAAAGCGATCGCCTAAAATTGCTGCTCGAATGCGTTGGGTAAACCGCACCAATTCCGTAATATTGTGCAAAGATAACAAGATATAACCGAGCATTTCCTGCGATCGCACTAAATGATTGAGATAGGCACGACTAAAGGTTTGACAAGTATAACAAGGACAGTCGGGGTCAAGGGGAGTCAAATCCTCTCGAAATTGAGCATTTTTGAGGTTCCAACGCTCTCCGGCCACTAAAGCAGTCCCGTGACGGCCAAAACGAGTAGGAATCACACAATCAAATAAATCGACCCCAGCAGCGATCGCCATCACCATTTCCTTATAAGTTCCCACCCCCATCAAATAGCGAGGTTTAGCAGCAGGAAGCAAAGGGGCCGTTAAGGTGACAATTTCCCGTACTTTGGCCGGTTCTTCCCCCACACTAACCCCTCCAATCGCATAACCAGGTAAGTCAAATTCGATCAACCCTGACACAGCCTGACAACGTAACTCAGGATAAATCCCCCCTTGCACAATACCAAATAAAGCTTGCTCCTGGGGTCTTTGATGGGCATTAATACAACGTTCCAACCAACGATAGGTGCGATCAGTAGCAGCGGCCACCGTAGCATAGTCAGCATTACCTGGGGGACATTCATCAAAAGCCATAATCACATCGGCCCCCAGGTCATTTTGAATCTGTACCGAACGTTCGGGAGTTAATTCAATCATACGGCCATCTCTAGGAGAACGAAACGTGACCCCCAGTTCTCGAATTTGTCGCAATTCACTCAAGCTAAACACTTGAAAGCCCCCAGAATCGGTTAAAATGGGGCCCTGCCATCCCATAAACCCATGAAGTCCCCCAGCCGCTTTGATAATACTTTCCCCCGGTTGGAGATGAAGATGATAGGTATTGGCTAAAATCATTTGTGCGCCCGTAGTTTGCAGTTGGGCGGGAGTTAGGCCTTTCACCGTTGCGAGGGTTCCCACAGGCATAAATTTTGGGGTTTCTACCAGGCCATGAGGAGTTGACCAAACACCGGCCCTAGCGTGGGTATGACAACATTGTTTTTGGGAATGAAAAGAAAAGCCCACAATAATTTATCTGGTATTTACACTTGAGATGTAAATGGTAACACAGCCTTCTAGGCTGTCACAAACAAGAGAAGTCTTGCCCAAATTTTCCCCCATTTAAGGTGTCCTTCTCCCAGAATTACATTCTTGTAAAGCTGCCTCTGCGGATATTCCTGTCGAGTTCCCATGTACATCATAAGCCAATCCATTGATACAATTTTGTAGAGCATCAGCTACATTAGGACGACCACATTCTTTTAATGCACCTGGCCAGGAAAACCCTTCTTGTGTTATTGCATCACGCACACATATACCCGTGGTGGCTGTGGCGGTTTGGCACATAGACTTAGAGTCATCCCAAGTTGCTCCCTGGGCTCTCAAACTCAAAAAACATTGTCCAGAGAAACGAGTACCATATTTACATAAAGATTCGGCTGTTTGCCAGTTTCCCCCAATACTCCTGACTTTATCGGCGCAATAACCCGCATATTGGGGATAGCTTTCACAGATTGACTGGGCTGTTGATTGATTTGCTCCCAAACCTTGGACATACTCAAAACAGGCAATATTCGAGCCTTGAGCGTTAACAGGGATGGCTAAATAGGGGGTTGACAGGATGGACAGGGAGGGAATTTGCAGAAAAACCAGAATATTTTGCCAGGTTTTCATAATTTTTGTTAAAACTTAACTAGATTCAGTTTAAACTTAGTCGTTTTTTTTAAACTGGATTTTTAGGAAAACTTTATGGTTTGATCAAATGACTGTCCCTAACTAGAGTATTATCTTAAATCGTGTATTAAGGAGTGATAGACAAGTTATGAAAGTTAATGTTTCCGGTTTGAGTCTCGGTGTTGTTAGTTTGCTCTTTACTTCCTTGAATTTATCGGCTCAATTAAGGGCAGAAAGTAACCCTAATAATTTAGATGATCTACCTAATGATCCAGGACAAATGCTTAGTTGGACTTGTAATTATCAAGAAGATGGTATTTTAGTTGAGGCCAAAAATGACAAGATTTGGAAAGATATTATTGAGAAAAAAGATTGGAATTGTCAACAAGGTTTGTCTGATACTCCAACAGGAACCTTAAAATTTACTTGTGAACCAACTGATGATGGGATTATTAGTCTTCTAACTATTACCTGGCTTCAAGGAACCGACGAAAATAGACTTATGGGCCAATGGATACATCAATTTGCTGATGAATATAACATGATTTGTCGTATGGCTAAAGTTGATTTTTGGGATCAGGATATTACGACTCCTTAAGGTTTATTTTTCGTGGTAATTTTTTTGTAGGTAATCGAATCAATTGCTTCTTCTGGTAACAGTAAAGAAGGCTTTTTTATTGACTTTTTCCGTTTTCCTAATCTGAATAAATCATGAAGCAATACATAGAAACAAGGAATAATAAATAGGGTTAATAATGTTGCTAAAGATAACCCAGAAAAGACAACAATTCCTAGGGGTTGTAAGAATTCTCCCCCTTGCCCTCCTCCCATTGCTAAGGGTAACATTCCTAATACAGTGGTAATGGTTGTCATTAAAATGGGGCGTAACCTTTGGGGTGCTGCTTGAATAATTGCTGTAGGGCGATCGCAACGTTTTTCAAGCCTAATTTGATTGGCCAATTCTATCATAACAATAGCATTATTAACCACAATTCCGATTAATAAAACTGCCCCAACAATGACGGTTGCACCAATAGCAGTTTGGGTAAAATATAACCCTAAAATTCCCCCACACAAAGCCAAGGGAAGGGTTAACATAATAACTAAAGGATCAACCAAAGAATTATATTGAACTGCCATAACAACGAAGACTAAAAAGGCTGCTAAACCGCCTAAAATCCCTAAAGAAGATTGTAATTGTTCATTACTTTGTTGAGCATTACTAGGGAGAATTCTTACCCCTTCAGGTAACTCTATTGTATCTAAAACTTGCTTAACTTCTGCGAGTGCTGCCCCTAAACTTGCCCCCTCAGTTAAATTTCCCGCTAAAATAAAGACCTGACGCTGATTAATTCGTTGAATTTCCGCAGGGGCTTTTCCTTCTTCGAGCTTTGCCACATCTCCTAGACGAACAAGACGATTTTCCTGAGTAAATAAGGGAATTTGGCTTAATTGAGAGGGACGACGGATGAGATCTTGATCCAATTGTACCCGAATATCTACTAAGCGGTTTTCCCTCTGTAAGCGCGTCGGGACGGTTCCTTGAATAGCAGTTTCAAGAGAATCCTTAATATCGGTCATATTTAAACCAAAAGCCCCTAAACGCTCAAGATCAGGGCGAATTTGAATCTCAGGTTGACGGGGATCAGCATCAGGACGAAATTGAGCTAACGTGACATTTTCTTCTAATACTTTTAAAACAGTTTCTCCTGCTTCTTCTAAGGCATTTTGATCGTTACCTTGTAGGATTAAATCAATATCTGCTCGTCTCACAGGTGAGTTATTTAAAATCAACCCTCGCACTGCATCTGGACTTAATCTTAAGCGAATTCCTACTAAATTTAATTTATCAAATTCTTGGCTAACTCTTTCACTGTAAGCTTCGACATCAGTACCTGGTTTTAGAATAATATTACTTGACCCTCTTAAGACATTTTCACTGGTATTAGAACCAAATAAAAAGCCGCCTGACGTAGTAAAAGTTGATTGAGTTTCTGGTTGTTCAAGCACAATCTTATCAACAATATCCATTATTTTTCGATTGGTTTCTAGGGGAGTATTGGGAGGAAATTGAGTAATCAATCTTGCTTGTCCAGTATTAATACGAGGTAAAATTTCTTGGGGAATTTGTTGTGCTAAATTAAGACTATTACCACCTAAAACAACAAAGGAAATAATGATCACTAACCATCGTACTTTAATGAGTTTTGAGAGTAACCATTGATAACCTTTAGTAACTGCATTAAATCCTTGATTAAACCAAGATAATGGCCAGAATTTATTTAAACCACTTGACCAACGAATCCCTAATAATCTTGAGGTTAACATAGGAACAATCGTTAAAGCGACTAATATAGAAGCAGCGACAGCAAAACTAATGGTTAAAATTAATTCATTAAACAGTAAAGAAATAAAACCACCAATCATCAAAAAGGGCAAAACTGCTACTAAATTTGTGCTAGTAGAAGCAATTAAAGCTGATTCAACACTCTGACTACTACGAATTGAGCGATTAATTAATTGACGGGAACTTAAGCGACTTTTGCTATTTTTTCCTGGGGTAACACCGACTCCTTCAGCAATAGTTTCTAACATCACAATAGAGTTATCTACCACAATTCCGACTCCTAATGCTAACCCTCCCAAACTAAAAACATTGAGAGATAAGCCAAATAATTTCATCAAAATTACAGCCGAAAGAGTCGCTAACGGAATGGAAAAAACAATAATAAAGGTTTGACGAATTGATCCTAGAAATAATAAGACAGCAAAGGCCGCGAGTCCCGTTCCTACTAAACCAGAATTAATCACATTATTAATAGCATTTTGAATAAAAATAGATTCATCTAATGTCGTAATAATACTAAAATCATCAGGAATAACTTCTTGAGTTTGCAAAATTTTAATTTTTGCTTTAACTGCATCCACAACTTGAATCGTGTTAGCATCCGGCTGTTTTTGCACACTAATTTTAACGGCAGGTTGACCATTTAAAGAGACAAAAATTCTTTGTTCTTCTGTCCCGTCTATGATCTCAGCAAAATCTCGTAAATAAACCCGTCGAGATGGCCCAATTTCTGTTGTATTTCCAGTCACCGCAAAAGACAAATTACGAAGTTCTTCTGCCTCTTTAAAACGTCCGACTGCACGGGTTAAAGGTTCCCCATTTTCCCCTAATAAACGGCCTCCAGCTACATCTTGATTGGTTTCTCCTAATTCATCTAAAACATCCCTTAAACCCACACCTAAAGCTTGTAAACGGTTCAAATCAATATTAACCCTAACTTCTTCTTCTACCCCACCGGAAACATCAACAGAAGCAACCCCAGGAATAACAGTTAATTCTCTGGCCAATTCTTCATCAGCAAATACTCTCAAATCTACAGCTTCTCTTGAAGATGCAGTTAAGGCAAATTCATAAACAGGTAATTGAGAAGGATCAAACTTAAATAAACGGGGAGATTCTAAATTATCGGGTAAATTATTTCTCGCACGATTTAACGCAGCAGTGGCATCATTTAACGCTTGATCTATATTTCCTCCCACCTTAAAAAACAAGTCTAAACTAACATTACCTTCACGGGTTTGTGAATAAATTTGTTCGACTCCTTCTGTTGCGGATAATGCTTGTTCAAGGGGTCTAGTAACTTCATCAATGGCAATTTCCGGGGCAATTCCTGGGGTTTCTAAACGTACTCCAATACGGGGATAAGTAATAGAAGGAAGTAAGTCTACTTGGATAGTGGTAACGAAAAAAATCCCTATTACCATCACTGCTAAGGTTAGCATTAAAGTTCCGATATGTTGACGGATAGCGAGGCCACTAATACCAAGACGAGAAGGGTTAATTTTGGGGTTCATAAGCAAAATCGAAATAAATCAGTCTTTTCTTCCATAAATAGTTGGTAAATCCAAGAAATTATGGAAAAATCAAACTAGATTAGGTAGTCAAAAATTTATAAATTACAGAATCTTTACAAGCTTAACATATTAACGGAAGTGCATCTGCCTACGGAAAAAGTGACTAATTTTTGAGCTTTTTGTTTGATTTTTGCTGAGTATTCATACTTATTGACAAATAATCAAGCTACGGGTACAAGGAGGTTACAATTTCGTCAAATTTTCTTAACCCATCATTGAATAGACAAATTCTCATCTTTGCTGTTACAATACTTAACATACGGATCTAGAAGTAATAAACCTTTTCTATCCCTGATTTGTTTAGGATACCAAGTAAGCTAATGTTTGACATTTCCTTACACTGATATCTTGTAAAACTGTTGTTCTACTAACTATCATTTTCGAGGAATTTTGTATGACACCTTTTGGTCCGTCGCTTGTTTCTTTGTCTGCCATGTTAGCTAGTCAAAGACAAGAAAGAGTATCAACCCTTACCGAGTTGATGAATAATCTTGAACAAATTAAATGCAGAATCAAGAGATCAGAAACTCAAGAAATTACTGAGCTACTTGAGCAAGCTATTGATCAATGTCAACTGATCAAAATGCTCAATTAAAGAGCAGAGAAAAGCTGCTGAAAATATTATTTTTACTAGCAGATAAGTAATATTTATTCACAGACAAGGACGCTCAAGGAAATGACTGTTAATCTCATTAATTCTGCCTCTCTAACAAGATCTAATTTAGCTGGATCTGATTTAAAGGGTGCTGACTTAAAAAATTTAGATCTACAAGGAGCTAACCTCAAAGCTGCTAATTTACAGGGAGCCTATTTAACTGGATCTTCTTTAAAAAGAGCTATTTTAGATGAAGCTAACCTAGAAGGTTGTCACTTAAATAGAGTGAATTTTGAGCAAGCTAAATTGAGAAAAGCCAACCTAAAACGTAGCCATCTTAATCAAGCTAATTTAGCAGAAGCTATCTTAGATAATTCAGATCTGAGGGGAGCTTATTTAACCGGAGCTTGTCTAAATTGGGCTAGTCTTCAAGAAGTTGATCTTCGTGATGCTTGCTTAGTCGGAATTGAATTGACAAGAACCAATTTAACAGGAGCTTTCTACAACGAATGCACTAAGTTTCCCTCAGATTTTAACCCTCTTGATGCTAAAATGTTCAAAGCCAAGGACATGACAGTTCAAGAATTACTACCTAGCTTGGTTTATGTATATGAGTTAGGTTGTCAATATTTGGGGCCAAACCTAGCAACTAAATATTGGGAAATATCCTGTCCAAATCCTCAATGGTTAAAGCAATTTTCTGTAGAAAATAAGCAACAAATTACTTTTTTGGGAAATTTAGAGCAACCAGTTAGCGCATTGCAATTACGTTATTCCCAAGAGTGGACGCAAAATTTCATCAACACTTGTTCAAAAATTATTGGTAATTTTGCCAATCTAATTGACTCGACTTTAACCTGATTTTGCCAGAATTCCTTATATTATTGGGTTCTACCGAACTTGCCATGTAAAATTAATAAATAAATATAGGCTAAAGCCTTATTCTATAAGCACAAAGGCTGTCTACACAGCCTAATTTTAAGCCTGGGTAGCCAGGCTTAGTTCCTATAGCTTAACCCTTAAGGGTTTAAGCCTGTAATTTTTAATCGTTTTACATCCTAGATTCGGTAGAGCCTATTATTGAAACTCCCCAACTTGTAGAAGTTGGGGATTATCAATAGATGAAAACTCTTAAATAGTAAATAAAAGACTGTCAAGCTGCTACATTAATAACTATCTTCGGAATTGGCAGAGTTTTACCTTCTGCTTGATACCATTCAATTGAACTTTCTATTACTTCTTGACCATGTTTTGCTGCTTCTTCGTAAGTCTCCCCATGGGGATGAAACTGTTGAAAAGGAAAATTTGGTAAATGCACTAAATAACAATTATCTTCAGCAGACCATTCTATAACCATGCGCTCAGGAATATTCATCATAAATTCTCCAGTTTTTTCAATCTTTGAATAATTAAAGTTATTCAAAAAAGATTTCCGTCTTTAACCCCTACTCAGACAATACACTCAACCGCACTAAATCATTATCCTGCAAAGGACGATTACTACGAGACACAAATCGTTCTCCTGGACGTAAACCAGCCAAAACCTCTACATTCCCGTCTCTGTTTTCTCCTAGCCTCACCATTCTCGCTCTAACCGTCCCTTTCTCCTTATCCCCTATTACCACAAAAATTGTCCCCCGTCCCCCCACAGGTTTCTCCTTAGAAGCTTTTAACGCTGTTTCAGGAATAACCACAGATTGACTCACCCCTTGACCAAAATTCACCCTAGCGAGTAATCCACTGCCGATTTTTTGACTAGGATTCGGTAAAATGACCTCAATGGGAACCTGTCGCGCTCTGGAATCGGCCGCAGGGGAAATATTGCTTACCCGTCCCCCTAAACTGTCACGGGGAAAGGCATCTAAGCGCACCGTAACGGACTGTCCTACCTTAATATTGGCTAAATCTAACTCTGATACCGGAACAACCACTTTAACCTCACTAAAATCCCCTAAACGGAGAATTTCGCTGCCTGGTTGTACTAAATTTCCTGTTTCTATCACCCGTTGCAATACATATCCCGTAATAGGAGACGCAAGACGAGCATAAGATAATCTTTCCTGTTCCTGCTTAATTAAAGATTCTTGGGCAATAACCCGCCCTTTCGCCGCTTCTACCCCAGATTGACGTACCTTGACCTGAGATTGTGCCGAGAGCAAGGTTTGCTGGGCGGTGCGGTATTGAGTGCGGGCTAACTCTACCTCCCGTTTTGCGATCGCCCCTTGTTCATACAATTGCTGTAAGCGATCAGCATCCAATTTCGCCTGTTCTAAAGCCACCTTAGCTGATTCTACCTCAGCCTGAGCCGTATTGACTTCCCCCTCAGCCCGAATAACTTCTGACTGTTGGGCCGCAGCTTCTGCTTGTGCTTGTCCGACGGTTGCTTGTAATAAACCATCATCAAGCTGTGCCAACATTTGCCCCTTAGTCACGCGATCGCCTACATCCACCCCTAAACTTAATAATTGTCCCTCAACCTGGGAACGTAAGGCTATTTCCCGTACAGGTTGAGTCGTGCCAATATATTCCACTGTGTCTTTGAGATTATCCCTAGGGGCGATCGCCACATCGACGGCGGGAATTTCTGGCTTTTTCGGGACTTGTTGCTCTTCTTGGGCTTCTGTTTGGGAAATAAACTTGCATCCAACGGAAGCAAACATTAAAACACTGGTTAAGATTAATCCAGTCCCAACAGCCTTTTTAATGACCATGAATGCTTATCTCTGTGTCGTTTTTATCTGCCTAGAAATAGCTTAACAAATCTTTGTACTTAGTCGCTTAAACCATAATGTGTGATCTGAGTTAACTCATCGGGATGTTTTCCCATGCTGGTACTAGCATACCTAAAACTAAATTGACAACCCCATTTTTCCTGTAAACTGTCTTTGAGCAATCCACTTGTTCCTTAGACCGATTGAAATATAACATCATGCCCCAACTTAGTTACATTTATACCTTATTTGTGAGTCACATCCTTGAGTCTTTGCCGTTTCTCTTGTTGGGCATTATTATCTCCAGTGGTTTATTAGTCTTTGTGGATGAACATGAATTAGTAGCAAAACTTCCCCGTAGCCGCATTCTGGGGGTAATTATCGGCAGTAGCTTAGGGCTATTGCTTCCGGTGGGGCAGTATGGCAATATTCCCGTGACTCGGCGGTTATTGTTACAGGGGGTATCAATTCCTGTCTGTATCAGCTTTTTAATTGCGTCCCCTACCATTAATCCCTTTGTTATTTTGAGTAGTTGGCAAGTGCTTGGGGGCCAGCCCAGATTGATTTTTTTGAGAATTTTGGGGGCTTGGCTGATTGGGATTATGATAGGGTTTGTTTTCAGTACCTATTCAGATAAACCCGTTGCTTTAGAGGGAGAAACCGCTATTCTTGAGACTCGCTCCACTTTAGTTCGCTCAGGCACGATTTTACGACCCCTAGAGGGCTTTCAACCCCTACATCGGGCCGGTAACTTAATTTATGAAAATAAGGAAATGTCGGGGGCTTCTCGTACCTTACAACAACAACTTTATGTCTTTGTCGATAACTTGATTCGAGAATTTATCGAATTGGGTAGTATTCTAATGATTGGAGCCGCCATTTCTACTGCCTTTCAAGTTTTGTTGCCTCAAGCTCAACTTTTAGGGTGGGGCCAAACTCCCTTAACTCAAATTCTGGTTATGGGGCTTTTAAGTCTTGTGATTTCTCTTAATTCCCTGTGGGCTGCTTCTTTTGTCAGCCCTTTAACCACCACTCTTTTATCGGGTTCCAGTCTTGTTTTCTTGTTATTTAATTCTTTATTTAATGTTTCTAGTTTGGCTTTATTATTCGCTACAATTCGCGGGAAAGCAGCTATTTATTTAATCATTCTCACAACACAATTGATCCTGGTTTTCGCTTTTGTTCTCAATTTTTATTTCAGTTAAGTTAATGTCTGAGTTTCCACCAATAATCCTGAACCCTACATTAATGTTGAGAAAATTCACCCGATTGCCGTGATCCCTTAAATGTAAACTTTAATTGCAAATCTCAAGAATCCTTGATAAAGATGCTAAATTAATAATTGAAGCTAAATAAAGCTTTCCTGGCAGATCAACTTGCAAGGTCAAAACACAAGTTCAAAGGAGAACACCCTGTACCAGTTCACGTCTGTCTCGTTAACTCGCAATAACAGCAACCAAGATAGAGGCTTATATTTCCTCAAGTGAATTCAAGGGAGCAAGGCAACTGAATCATGAATTCGGTGTAACTCTAGGGAATATCAACTAAGAGAGGAAGTCACTGAGGGACTAACGATTTGGTTGCTGTTATTGTTGTCAAAAATAATTAAGTGTACAATATAAAAGTTGGTAGTAATAGCTTTAGCCATTAGTTATTATTAGGTTTTAACAGGAATAAAGTTCCAAAAATAAACCTTGGTTTGTTTCTAGCTACCTGCTTATATTATAGGATTTTAGGGAAGGGGTAAAAAACAGCATGAAAGTTAACTTACAAACCGCCTTAAATGATAGTCACATCGATGCCAACCAAGGCAATACTCAACGACAAATTGCCATTTCCCTGTCATCCCAAGAAGAAACTAGCGGTCTCGCTCCGCGAGTGGGAAAGCATCGCACCCTACCCCTCAACTTAGGGTTAATTTTAGACCACAGTGGTTCCATGACAGGAAAACCCATGAAAATAGTGAAAGAAGCCGCCCTGCGCTTAGTAGAAGGGTTAGGGCCAAGCGATCGCATTTCTGTGATCGCCTTTGATCATCGGGCTAAAGTAATTGTTCCTAATCAAATGGTTGATGATATTGAGCGAGTCAAAAGACTGATTGAAAAACTGGAAACTGCTGGGGGAACAGCCATTGATGAAGGGATGAAATTAGGGATTAAAGAAGTAGCCACTGGTAAAGAAAATCGTGTTTCTCAAATCTTTTTACTCACAGATGGAGAAAATGAACATGGAGACAATGAACGTTGTTTAAAACTTGCTCACGTAGCCGCAGAATATAATATTACCGTTAATACTTTAGGCTTCGGTAATAATTGGAATCAAGACATCTTAGAAAAAATTGCCGACTCCGCAGGGGGAACCCTCTGTTATATTGAGCAACCCGAACAAGCGTTAACAGAATTTAGTCGTCTGTTTACTCGTCTTCAGTCTGTTGGGTTAACCAATGCCTATTTAATCTTAGAATTTATCCCACAAGTTCGTTTAGCAGAATTAAAACCCGTTGCTCAAGTCGAACCCGAAACCGTCGAATTAAAGGCAGAATCAGAAGGCAATAGCTACATTGTACGGTTAGGGGACTTAATGAAAGATACCTCACGGGTAGTATTAGTTAACCTCTATTTAAGCCAATTATCTCCAGGAAGTCACGTTATTGGGACAGTCCAAGTGCGTTATGACGACCCATCATTATCACAAGTTGGGTTACTATCAGAAAGAATTCCTTTAACCGTCGAAGTACAACCAGCTTATCAACCCCAGGTAGATAATAGTGTCCAAAAATCCATTTTAACCCTAGCTAAATATCGTCAAACTCAATTAGCAGAAGCTAAATTAGATCAAGGCGATCGCAAAGGGGCCGCGACTTTGTTACAAACGGCGGCAAAAACGGCTCTACAATTGGGAGATCAGAGTGCGGCCACGATTTTGCAATCGAATGCGACACGATTACAAGCAGGGGAAGAACTATCAGAAGCAGAACGAAAAAAGACGAGGATGGTATCTAAAACCGTGATTCAAACCGACCCAGAACTTTAAAAAGAAAAGGGGTTTAACCCTGTTAAACCCCTGCCATAACTTATTGTTCCTTATCCAAACTTTCTACACTCAAGGGGACTAAATCCCCATGGATGGTTAATGCTAAAAACATCGGTTCATTGGCTTGAATTATCTTACCCGTCAAAACACAACTTTCATCTTTCCTGGCCGTGGCCTCAAAGGTTGCCCGAATATCACTCGGTGAAAACAATGGTCGATAGTCTCCTGACTTTTGTTGCACATAATTCCAAAGGATATCTCTGATTAAGGCCTGATAACCTTGACTGCCAGAAAGCTCCTTAAGACTCTCTTTTAGGGTTCTCTCTAAGCGGATGCTAGTGACTTCCATTTCAGTGGTAGATGTCCGTGGAATGGTTCTCATAATTTTTTTCCTCAAAAAAGGTAGACATTTCAGTAATATAAGTGTAGTATGAAAAAGATTGTTTTAGCACGGTTGAAAACTCTTATGTTACTGCTCCCTATCCCAGTTCCCTACCAATTAGCCCTAAGTTGCTGCCATAAATGGCAGATTTTGGCTATGGTTGAGGAAGGCTTAGGCAGAGGAAGTAACCCCAGTCCTCATCAGGACGCAATATTTAGTCTAGGGCAGGGAAACCCAACCGCCTTGTTGATGAAAAAACTAGCAAAAACTCTCTGGAAAAACCCTTTTACCTGCTTATTTTTAGCTTTACGAGATTACCCCAAAGGTAATATCAACCCCATAGAGATTAATTCATCCCTAACCCTAACTAGCGGGCGGTGGAGGCAAGTAGCCCCTGTCCCCAGGTAAAACCCAACCCCTCAAGGTTTCTCCTACCCCCGCTTTCATCTCTCGAAAGTGGGGGTTTGTTGTAGATAAACCTAAGTTTTAGTTCCAACGTTGAAGGATGTCCGCCGTGATGCCAACTTCAGACCTTTTCAATCGAACCATCGTCGTCTTTTCCCAAAATTACCTGCCCATTACAAGGGTGACAATGCAACGGGCCATCACCTTACTTGTCACAGGGAAAGCCCAACCCTTAGATTTATTTGAACAAACTTCCTGGGAAATTCGTTCCCCCTCCCTTGTGGTACAAGTAACCCCGCAAATTCGTCTGATGGTGAATGGTGGCGATCGCATTTGGAAAGTTCCCCCAGTCAACCGACGGGAAATTTTACGGCGAGACAAACATCAATGTCAATATTGTGGGAGTCATCGCAATCTTACCCTAGATCACGTAATTCCCCGTTCTAAAGGAGGCAAACACACCTGGGACAATGTGGTAACAGCTTGTGAAACTTGTAATGGACGAAAAGGCGATCGCACCCCTCAAGGGGCAGGAATGGTCTTAAAAACTGTGCCTAAAGCCCCCATTCATCCTGCGATTGCCTTTGCTGAACAATTTTGGCACTCTCACCCGACTACCGCGCCTTGAAAGGAGATATCAACGAAAATGTTAAAACTGATTTATACCGAAAACGGATTTTCTCTCGATTACCTTAACCAGTCTTTAGAAGGGTGGGTGACAACCCGTGTCATGTTAGCCTTGCGCTCAGGCAGTAGTCTTTGTGTGGAACCGAGTCAGGCCGCCTTTTTAATTCCGGTTGATCTACCCTATCTTGATGAATTATTAGCCGCAGCGGCGGCAGAAATGGGGGAAGTGCTAGAAGTGACTACTTGTGATGATGAGTCGGTAGAGGTGGTTTTACAAGGAACCTGGTTAGGATCTGATGTGGCCAGTGAGGAGGGAATCTTTGTCTGCCGTTTAAGCGATCGCGCTGAATTCTTGCTTCACAAACTCTGGCAAGAAACTCAATTATCAACCTCAGTTCTTGAATAATAAGGGAATGGGGGTTAGGGGATAGGTGATAGGGTATTTTAAACCCCCAACCCCTATCTCTAAAACCTAGTGCAGCTAACAGTAATGACGATACTTTTTGTGTAAGTCCAAGGTTTCTAATTTCTGTTTAAAATCTTTCGGTTGTTGATAGTCAGTCCAAGAATATTGACGACGAATGGATTCAACGGTTTTATAGGATTTATTCCACTCCCCTAATACCTCCATTAATTTTTCAAACTGACTATAAACTTTACCATACTTAGCCTGTAAAACAATATATTGCAACATAGTGGCATAAGTTAATGGGCTGTTTTTTTCAGGGGGAATTTCCAGAATTTTCCCTAGTTGATCAAAGACTTCTCCTTCTTTCTTGACTAACTTAACTAAAGTTGCTGTGTTTTTAATATCTCGATTTTTTAGATAATCAACGATATTAGAAACTTTTTGCAAAATTGAGTAGTTCGTTAGTTGATATTTTTTAAAAAGATAGAGCAATTTTAAGCCCAGATCATCTTTATAAGTCAAGCTATCGAGGGACTGAACGTAGCATTCTAAGGCTTTTTTGCCTTTTTCTGTTTTGATTTTTGGTAAAGATTCAGTCAATTCTTGATGAATTAATTGGTAAAAGCTTTCCTTGCTAACATCTCGTTCAAGTAATTGAAAGACTAAATGATAAAAATTTTGTTGTTTAGAACTGCGATAAAGTAGCTCAATTTGTTCAATAGAAAGAAAGCTATTTTTAGCTTCAATAGCGACACGAAACAACCGAAGATAAGCATTAAGCCCTTGATATTCTCCTAATCCTTGAGTAAATTTGTTTCTGATTTGTATTAACCAGATAAAATCTTGCTCCCTAAATCTTTGGTGATCTAGGGCTTGAGCCAGAATTTTTAGGGTTCTGGTTTTTTCAAAGGCATGATTATGTTTTAAGATAATCTCAGGATTAATGAGTTCTTTTTTTAAGAAACTATCAACCTTGTTTTTGAGAAAATAAGGGGAAAATAAATGAGTTTTTTCCCTAGTATTTTCTTGGATTTTTCCAGCGGATATTATGTCAACAGCCATCGAATTTATTCCATTTTTCATGTCTCTAATTCTTTTCAGTATAAGCAGTTAATCTATATAAAGGAATGGTAAAGCTACGGATTTTTGAGAAATCTTTAGAAAATTTTTGTTAACTCTTTATTTTAAATTCAGTAGATTATCGGATGCAGATGTGCTATTTTTTCCTTAAATCCCTATCGTCTAACCCCTGTCTCTACCCTAATTTTGTCTGATTACTTATCTATTAATGAAACCTTATCAAACAATTCCTATTCAAGAATCTGGTGAACCCCTAGTTCCCATTGCTTTAGAACAATTTGCCGTAGAAACACCCCATCCCTATCAAAAATTGGGAGCTAATTATGGGGGGAAATCTCCCTATTATTTACGGAAAACTGTTTTAGAGGCTCTATTACAAGGGCAAAATTACTTACAACAACAACATCCAGACTGGAAAATACAGATTTTTGATGCCTATCGTCCAGTTATGGTACAACAGTTTATGGTGGATTATACCTTTGCGTCTCTGATACAAACCCAAGGGTTACAACGGGAACACCTCTCACCACAGCAGCAAGAAATACTCTGGGAACAAGTGTATCAAATTTGGGCAATTCCTAATGAAAATCCCGCTACTCCTCCCCCTCATAGTACAGGGGCAGCGGTTGATATTACCTTAGTCGATGAAACAGGACATCCTTTAGGGATGGGAGGAGACATTGATGAATTATCAGCGCGATCGCAACCTAATTATTATGCCCATAGTACCAACCCGATTGAAATAACCTACCATCAACGACGGGAATTATTAAATCAAATCATGAGTAAAGCTGGCTTTTGCCGTCATCTTGGGGAATGGTGGCATTTTTCTCTAGGAGATCAAATGTGGGCCTGGCAAACTCAAACCGCGATCGCCCGTTATGGTAAAGTTTGATTATTCTGCTTGATTTGTGGGAAATGTCCCAGGTAGAACTGTCAACGTTTTTGGTTGATTATTGCGAATAATTTCGACCATTAACCTGTCTCCAATGGTACTCGCTTCTACCTGTTCTTGAACTTCAACGGCTTTTTCCACAGGTTTACCCCCGACTTTAAGAATAATATCCCCTGGTTTTAGTCCAGATTTTTGAGCAGGAGAATCATTGATCACACGCACCACTAAGACTCCTTGGGTTTGTGTTACCTTAAAGCCCAGTTGTTGATCCTGATTAAGTTCTTTTTGTAGTTCGGGGTTTAACGTAACCATGTGGATACCCAGATAGGGATGATCTGCTTTGCCTTTGAGTAATAATTGATCTGCCACCCGTTGGGCCGTTTCAATGGGAATGGCAAACCCTAATCCTTGGGCATCAGCGCGAATGGCTGTATTAATACCGATTACCTCTCCTTGGGCATTGAGTAAGGGGCCCCCAGAATTGCCAGGATTAATGGCCGCATCAGTTTGAATAAATCTCACCCGTTTGTCAGGAACCCCTACTTCTGAACTGGAACGGCCCAAGGCACTGATAATGCCCACTGTCACTGTATTATCTAGTCCTAATGGGTTGCCAATGGCGATCGCCCATTCTCCGGGTTGCAATTGTTCCCCATTGCCAATCTCAACGGTGGGTAAATTGGTGGCATTAATTTTCACCACGGCCACATCCGTCATGGGGTCAGTCCCCAATACTTGACCCCGATAGACTTGGCCATCTTTGAGGGTTACTTTAACTTCTTTTGTTCCATCTACCACATGGGCATTGGTTAATAATTGTCCATCAGAACTAACAATAAAACCTGACCCCGTTCCCCGTTCTAGGTGTTCTTTGGGGAGGGGCATTTCATTGCCAAAAAAACGGCGGAAAAAGGGATTTTCCAGGGATTCTCCCATCTCATCAGGGACTTGTCGTGTGGCATCAATTCGGACAACGGCAGGCCCCACTTTTTGGGCAGCTTGAGCAATAAAATTTAAGTTATCTTGTTGAGAAGATCCGGAGGCAAAAGAGAAGGGTTTTAAAGATGCGGGAATGACGGTAGGACTTGAGTTTTCTTGGCTTTGAGGAGATTGGACTAAGTAACGACTGCCCCAGATGCCCACAGTACCGCCTAATAATAATAATCCTACATAAACACCTAATTGTTTAATACGCATAATATTTTTTTTGTTTGATGATGACAGGGTTCCCTATCCCCGATTATGACAAAGTTTCTGGAGAAGCAGCTAACCTATCCGTCTTCTCTTAAGATTTTTGGGCTTACTATGATCTTGATTTTAGCTTGGATTTTTACACTGGTTGTATTTTTCACCATTAATTTTCTCTTTCTTACTTGTGTTGTCTGTTGGTCTTATGCTATATTGGTAAATGCTTAAACGCGGATGTGGTGGAATCGGTAGACACGCACGCTTGAGGGGCGTGTGGCTTACGCCATGCGAGTTCAAGTCTCGCCATCCGCATTGACTCGACCTTCTTTGGGAGAGGCAACTGGGAACACCTCGACAACGCTCAGTGCCACTAGGTAACGGTGAGGTTTGGCTAGGAATCCCTCTGATCTTTAGACCAGGGGATTCGTCAAGGCTCTAAGTCATCCTATCTTTACGACTGAGAGGTTAAAACCACCTCAGAAGGGTCTACCTTAGATTGTTCTTGAATCGCTCCATAAAGACGATTTAACGCGCTAATGTAAGCACGGGCAGAAGCCGTTATAATGTCCGTATTGGCTGCATAACCGGAATAAATACGTCCTTCATGACGCAAGCGAATTGTCACCTCTCCCATTGCATCTATCCCTGCTGTTACTGACTTCACCGAAAACTCGATCAACTCATTGGGAACATTCACGACCCGATTGATCGCCTTATAAACTGCATCAACAGGCCCCGTCCCAATCGCAGCATCCGTTAACTCTTTCCCTTCCGGGGTTCTTAGGGTAACAGTGGCCGTGGGACAGGAATGATCACCAGAGGAAACCTGTACTAACTCCAGGCGAAACAATTCGGGAGCTTGTTGAATCTCATCATTAACAATAGCTTCTAAGTCCCAATCTGTAATTTCTTTCTTCTTGTCAGCCACTTCCTTGAACCGCAAGAACGCATTATTTAAGTCCGTGTCTGATAACTCAAACCCTAACTCTTTTAAGCGAGTCCGAAAGGCATTGCGTCCCGATAATTTACCTAAGACAATTTGATTATTGGTTAACCCAATGGACTCCGCATCCATAATTTCGTAGGTTAACTTATTTTTGAGAACGCCATCTTGATGAATACCAGACTCATGAGCAAAGGCATTTGCCCCCACAATTGCCTTATTCGGTTGTACAATCATCCCTGTGAGGTTAGATACCAAACGGGAGGTTTTATAGATTTCCTTGGTGTTGATATTGGTTAAGGATTCAGTAGAATCAGCCGGCCGTCCCAAAAATGGGTTAAAGTATTGACGACGAACATGGAGAGCCATGACTAACTCTTCTAAGGCAGCATTGCCCGCCCGTTCCCCAATGCCATTGATGGTACATTCTAGCTGTCTGGCCCCATTTTTCACCGCTTCCAGGAAGTTGGCCACCGCTAACCCCAAGTCATCGTGGCCATGTACGGAAATGATGGCTTGGTCAATGTTGGGAACATTATCTTTGATGCCTTTAATTAAGGCCCCAAACTCGCTGGGAGTCGTATAACCTACTGTATCAGGAATATTAACGGTCGTTGCTCCGGCCGCGATCGCCGTTTCTAGGACTTGATACAAAAATTCTGGATCACTGCGTCCCGCATCTTCTGGGGAAAATTCTACATCATCTACAAAAGTTTTAGCATAGGCTACCATTTCTGGCACAATGTCTAAGACTTCCTGACGAGTCTTTTTCAGTTTATGTTGTAGGTGAATATCTGAGGTGGCAATGAAGGTATGAATGCGAGCTTTTACGGCAGGTTTGAGAGCTTCTCCTGCTGCTTTGATATCATTCTTACTTGCTCTGGCCAAGCCACAAATTTTCGGGCCAGTTTCCGTTCCCACAAGTTTCGCAATTTTCTGGACAGCTTCAAAATCTCCAGGACTAGCGTAGGGAAAACCTGCTTCTATGATATCAACGCCAAGTCGTGCGAGAGCGCGAGCAATTGTGAGTTTTTCTTCAACCGTGAGACTTGCGCCTGGGGACTGTTCCCCATCTCGTAAAGTAGTATCAAAGATGATAATGTGATCAGGTTGACTGCTCATAGGGTAACGACTCAACGCGATTTAATCATGGATTGGATTTCTTGTTATCAATTATACTCTATCTTATTAGAATTTTTAAGAAAACCGATCTAAAATTTTTCTAATTGTTATTTTTTCAGCCGCTAGGCAATGGGTAATAGTTCACTTAAATTATCAGTAAGAGGTGTTCAATGGTGACTCAAATTAAACCCAAGTATTACACCTCAGAGGAATATTTGGAACTCGAAGCAACAGCAGACTATAAAAATGAATATCGAGATGGAGAAATTATTCCGATGACGGGTGGAACCACAAATCATAATAAAATTGCTGGTAACTTTTACGCTTACCTGAAATTTGCCTTCAAGGGTCAAAAATATGATGTTTATATTGGCGATGTACGTCTCTGGATTTCTAATTTTCGTCAATATACTTATCCTGATGTAATGGTAATTGATGGTGAACCCATTTATGAAGGAAACAGTAAAACAACAGTGACAAATCCTAGTTTAATTGTAGAAGTTTTATCAAAATCAACTCAAAATTATGACCAAGGGGATAAGTTTCGCTTTTATCGTTCCATTCCTCAACTGCAAGAATATATTTTATTAGCACAAGATCGCTGTTATATTATGCAATATACGAAAACCCCAGAAGGTAATTGGTTATTACGAGAATATGAACAAGAAACAGCCATGTTACAATTACAATCTCTCGAATTTTCCATTGAAATAAAAGAATTATATGAAGGAGTTCAATTTGAGGAAACAGAAGAAACAAATAGATGATTTAATAAATAAGAATTTATCAAGAATTGACTAAAAAATATGAATAATAAAATTATTGTGATTGGAGCAGGAATTGGAGGTTTAACGGCAGGTGCATTATTAGCCCGTTGCGGTTATGATGTAACTGTATATGAACAGGCTTATGTTCCTGGAGGATGTGCTTCTACCTTTAAACGTCGGGGGTTTACCTTTGATGTAGGAGCGACTCAATTGGCAGGATTAGAGCCTGGCGGCATTCATCAACGTATTTTTGAAGAATTAGGGATAGAATTACCTGAAACGACCTTTTGTGACCCTGCTTGTGCTGTTTTTTTACCCAAAGAAACTACACCAATTAATGTTTGGCGAGATCCGAAAAGATGGCAAATAGAAAGACAAAAACAGTTCCCAGGAAGTGAACCTTTTTGGCAATTATTATCAAAATTATTTCAAGCTAGTTGGAAATTTCAAGGCCGAGATCCCGTTTTACCACCCCGTAATATTTGGGATATTTGGCAGTTAATAAAAGCCATGAGGTTAGATACATTAATAACCGTTCCTTTTACCTTAATGACCGTAGGAGATGCCTTAAAATTATATGGATTATATGAAGATAAACGCCTCAAAACCTTCTTGGATTTACAATTAAAACTCTATTCCCAAGTCAATGCAGATGAAACCGCTTTATTATATGCAGCAACAGCATTAGGAGTCTCCCAGGAACCCCAAGGATTATATCATTTGCAAGGCAGTATGCAGGTATTAAGCGATCGCCTGGTAGAAGGGTTAGAAAAACATGGGGGAAGACTCTTAACGGGACATAAAATCGAAAAAATTAATGATAACAATATTACCATTCGCAATCAAAAAACAGGGCAAATCATAACAGAAACAGCTAATCATATTGTGGCTAATGTTCCTGTGCAGAATTTAGTTAAAATGTTGGATGTGCCTGTAAATACTTGGTTGAAATTGTATCAAAAAAGAGTAGAAAAATTACCAGAAGCATCAGGAGCATTTGTAATTTATTTAGGGGTTGATCGTCAAGCAATTCCTGAAAATCGTCCTCCTCACTTACAATTTTTATATGATTATAATGGCATCATTGGAGAGAATAATTCTTTGTTTGTTTCGGTGAGTAAACCAGGAGATGGTAGGGCCCCAGAAGGAAAAGCAACTATCATTGCTTCTAGTTTTACGGATACTCAAATTTGGTGGCAAACCACAGCAGAAAAGTATCAACAATTAAAACAAAAATATACCGAAGAAGCCATCAGTCGTTTAAGTAATTATTTCAAGCTTAATTCTGATACCATTATTCATCAAGAAGCAGCCACACCCCGAACCTTTGCCTATTATACTGCTAGAAATCGGGGAATTGTGGGGGGAGTTGGTCAACGAGTTTCTACCTTTGGCCCCTTTGGAATAGCAACTCGTACCCCCATTAAAAATCTTTGGTTAGTGGGAGACTCAACCCATCCAGGAGAAGGGACAGCAGGGGTGAGTTATTCTGCATTAACCGCAGTGAGACAGATTTTAAGTCATAAGTAATAAGTAAGTTGTTTGAGGTTTTAACTATAATAAATGAATACAGGCTAAAGCCTTATTCTATAAGCACAAAGGCTGTCTACACAGCCTAATTTTAAGCCTGGGTAGCCAGGCTTAGTTCCGATAGCTTAACCCGATCGGGTTTAAGCCTGTAATTTTTAATCGTTTTACATCCTAGGTTCGGTAGAGCCTTAACTTCTAACTTCTGACTTCCTTAACCCCTCTATCCAAAAGGTAACAAGACACGATATACTCCAATCGAGATGGTTGATGGGTAGGAAAATGGTAGCGGTAGCAATTTTAGCGGCAGGACGCGGCACAAGGATGAAATCTAACTTACCTAAAGTGTTACATACTTTAGGGGGGCGATCGCTAGTACAAAGGGTATTGGATAGCTGTCACTTAATTAACCCCTCACGACAATTAGTTATCATTGGTTACGAAGGGGAACAGGTTAAACAGTGCTTACAAAGTATCCCATCCTTGGAATTTGTCGAACAAAGAGAACAATTAGGAACTGGCCACGCTATTCAACAATTATTACCCCATTTACAGGACTTTGATGGTGATTTATTCGTCTTAAATGGAGATGCTCCCCTCTTACGACCGGAAACCTTACAAAATCTTCTCCACATCCATAAAACCAACCAAAATGCAGCTACCCTATTAACAGCCCATTTACCCAATCCCAAAGGCTATGGAAGGGTCTTTTGTGATAATAACAATCTTGTGACCCAAATTGTGGAAGATCGGGACTGTAACGCGGCCCAAAAGAAGAATCATCGGGTCAATGGCGGTATTTATTGCTTTAACTGGCCACAACTAGCCCAAGTTTTGCCGAAACTTTCCCCCAATAACGATCAAAAAGAATACTATTTAACCGATGTCGTACAGTATCTCAACCCTGTGATGGCCGTTGATGTGGAAGATTATTTAGAAATTAATGGTATTAACGATCGCCAACAACTCTCTGCTGCGAATGATATCATGCAAGACCGCATCAAAAATCGTTGGATGGCCGCAGGAGTCACCATGATCGACCCTGATAGTATCACCATTGATGACACGGTTAAATTAGAGGTAGATGTGATCATTGAACCCCAAACCCATTTACGGGGTAATAGTGTAATTGGGGCCGGTAGTCGCATTGGGCCAGGGAGTCTGATCGAAAATAGTCAGATTGGCCAGAATGTAACGGTACTTTATTCTGTGATTACTGACTCGGAAGTCGCTTCAGGATGTCGTATTGGCCCCTATACCCATCTGCGGGGAGAGGCCAAAATTAAGGAAGCTTGTCGCATTGGTAATTTTGTGGAAATTAAGAAGTCAGAAGTTGGACAAAAAAGCAATGTGGCTCATTTATCCTATTTGGGTGATGCTATATTAGGAGAACAGGTGAATGTGGGGGCCGGAACTATTACGGCCAATTATGATGGGGTGAATAAACATCCGACGATTATTGGTAATCGTACCAAAACAGGGGCGAATAGTGTGTTTGTTGCCCCCGTAACCTTAGGAGAAGAGGTAACAGTGGCGGCGGGTTCAGTTGTCACTAATGATGTGCCTAATCAAGCTTTAGTGATTGCTCGGCAACGTCAACGCATTATTGAAGATTGGAAAAACAAAATACAACAAAAATAAAAGCAGTAACTTGAACAAGATCATTATTTTTCTTGTCCGATCAAATCAATGACCGCATTAATCAATGTATCATCATGAAAACTGCTTTTTGTCAAGTAATAATCCGCTCCTGCTTCTAATCCTTGTAAGCGATCTTCTTCTCGATCTTTATAGGAAACAATAATCACGGGAGTTGATTTTAAATGAGTATTACTTTTGATGTTATGAACTAATTTGATACCATTCATTCGTGGCATATCAATATCACTAATTACTAAATCATAATTACCAACTCTGACAGCATTCCATCCTTCCATTCCATCTACTGCTACATCAACTTTATAACCTTTATTTTCCAGTAATTTTCTTTCCATTTCCCGAACTGTAATCGAATCATCAACCACTAAAATATGTTTTTGTGCCTGTCGCCAATTGTTTTCTTCTTGGGTTTTTACATGACTAATTTGAATATTAGCTAACATTTTATCAAGAGAGCGAACTAAGTCTAAAACATCCACAATTAAAATCGGTGAACCATCTTCTAATAAAGCGGCTCCTGTAATATCTTGAACTTTACCTAAGCGGGGATCTAAGGGTCGTACAACTAAACTTTTTTCCCCTAAAAATCGATCAATAACTAAACCATAACGATTCATTTGATCGCTAACAACAATGACGCATAAAGGTTCAACGGGTGGTGTATTAGAGGATATTTCTAAAACTTGTTCAGCGCGGACTAAACCAATATTTTGCTCATTGAGGGTAAAGTATTGTCGATTTTCTACTGAGTGAATTTCATTAAATTTCAGGGTCAAAATTTGGTCAATACGAGAGAGGGGAAAAGCATAGGGTTCTCCGGCAATTTCTACTAATAATGTGCGAATAACTGATAAAGTCAAGGGAAGTTGGAAATGAAAACTCATACCCTGACCTGGTTTAGAAACTGCTTGTAAATTTCCTCCCACTTCTTGAACCATAGTTTTGGCAATATTTAAACCCACACCCCGACCAGAAATTTCCGTCACTTTATTAGCGGTTGAAAAATTTGGTAAAAAGATAAATTCCATCAACTCTGTTTCATTTAATTGACGGGCCATATCTGCGGTGACTAAACCTTTGTCTACAATAGATTCTCGTAGTTTATCTAAAGCAATTCCTTTGCCATCATCCGAGATAGTAATTGACAACATTCCAAAACGATGAGCCGCTTCTAAGTGAATCGTTCCTTCGGGGGGTTTTCCTTTAGCAATTCGCTCTTGGGGAAATTCAATGCCATGATCAATGGCATTGCGTAAAATTTGGGTTAATGGGGCTTCTAATTTCCGTAAAATATCCCGATCTACCATAGTTAATTTGCCCAAAACTTCTAATTTAACGCGCTTATTGAGTTGTCGAGCTAAATCCCGAACCATGCGAGGGAAACTACTAACCCCTTCTTCAAAAGGACGCATATGGGTAGCAATAACTTCTCGATAAAGGCGATCTGATAAATTAAAGGAGCGATAACTAAACTGTTCTAAAGCATTCAGTCGATCATTAAGAATGGCCCGACATTCCCGTTCTTTGTGAACCAGATCGATGAGAGAGGCTTCTGTTTCTTTGTTTAAAGAAACTTTGGCTAAACGAATTTGTAATTGTTCGAGTAATTTTGATAGTTCCAATTGACTTTTTTTCAGATGGAAAAAAGACTCGGATAAGGGAACTAAGGCTGTCGCTTCAACTAAAGATTCTCCGGCCAATCCCATCAGGCGATTTAAGTTGTCCGTTGTCACCCGTACAAAGCGATCTTTAGAAGAACCATTACCCGCAGTCATCAAAGATGTAGAAGGCATTACCTCGTCTTTCTCTGTGGCTAATTTATTGGCACTGAGGGCAGGAAACTCCTTCATGTTGTCTTGTTCCTCATCCACCCAGGCGATCACTTGCTCATTAGCTTCAACAGGACTGTCTAAGAAGGATTCAAAGTTAACATTAGGAGAAGTGGGATCACTGCTGAAAAGAAGGGAAGGTTCATCATCTTCTGGGAAAACCTCATCTAAAGAAAGGGCAAATTCTGAGAAAGTTTCCTCTGTTTCATCCTCTGACAAGTCTAAGAGGGGAGCAGTCGGTTGGGTGGCAATTTCTGGCTCAGGGACTACTTCAGGGGGAGGTTGGGGCGGTTGTTCAACGACGGGAGGAGCAATGACAGTAGTGGGGGTTTCCAGGCGATCGCTCTTGGGTTGACTCATTAAGGTGGCGATCGCAGTGGCAATTTCTTCTGCTTTTTGTTGATGGCCCGTTAACCATTGGCTAAAATTATCTTGGTCGGCTTGACCAATGGACTGTAAAAAGTCTACTCCTTGTAAGAGGCGATCGATATGTTCTGGGGTTAGGGTAATGGTACGCTCCATGGCCGCCATAAAACAGTCTTCCATGACATGGGCAATTTTTACGGCCGGATCAATTTGGACGATCCGCGCTGCCCCTTTAATGGAGTGGGATGCTCGCATCAATGCTTCTAATAGGGACAGGGAAGCAGTCCCTTCTGGCCCGTCTTGAAGTTGAGTTTCTAAGGTGAGAAGGTGATCGTTGAGAACTTCCCCTTGGATTTCTACTTCCAAGCTGAAGAGATCCAGCATGGAAAAATTACTCAGATCTAAATTATCTTTCACCTATTACCTCCCAAATGTTCAAGAAGTCTTGCTGACTCCTCTTTATTGTTCCCACTTTTTGTATCTTATGTCATGATGATGATTAAGTTTTTTAAAAAAAGTTGACGTTAACTGATGGCAATATCTTCTCTCCCGAAAATTTTGGCTCTTGATTTTGATGGGGTGATCTGTAATGGGTTGTGGGAATATTTCCAAACGACTCAGCGAACCTATCAACAAATCTGGAAGAATGAGTCTCAAATCAATCTCGATCTATGGGCGGATTCTTTTTATCAATTACGTCCTGTGATTGAGACGGGATGGGAAATGCCTATCTTATTAAGGGCATTAGTTTTGGCTTATAATATGACGGAGCTTGAGGAGAATTGGCCGCAAATTTGTTCGACTATTGTTGGACAAGAAAATCTAGATAAAAAACAGGTCATGGCTCAATTAGATGGGGTCAGAGATCATTGGATTCAAACTGATTTAGAGGGCTGGTTAAGTTTACATCATTTCTATTCAGGTATCTTAGAAAGATTAGAGGAAATTTTAAGTTCTTCGACTCAATTATATATTGTTACTACCAAAGAAGGAAGGTTTGTTAAACAACTATTAAAAAAACAGGGGTTAAACTTCCCTGAAAACCATATTTTCGGTAAAGAAGTTAAACAACCTAAATTTGAAACTTTGCGGCAAATTCTCAAAGATCATAATGAAGATTCAGCCAATTTATGGTTTGTTGAAGATTTATTAAAAACCTTACAAGGGGTACAAAGTCAAGCCGATTTAACAGAAGTTAGTTTATTTTTAGCAGATTGGGGATATAATACGGAAAAAAGCCACAAGTTGACTCAACCAGAATCTAATCTGTATTTACTTTCTTTAAGTCAGTTTAACCAAGATTTCTCAACTTGGCGGTCTTAATAATGATGTTAAATCGACCTAAAACAACGGTTATTTTAGCCATGACTGCGGATGGGAAAATTGCAGATTTTCAACGTAATGCTGCAAGGTTTGGCTCTCAAACTGATAAAAATCATTTAGAAAAACAAATTGCTTTAGTCGATGGGGTATTATTTGGAGGAGGAACTTTGAATGCTTATGGTACAACTTTAACCATTAAAAATCCTGATTTATTAGCAAGTAGAAAACAACAAAATAAACCGAGTCAACCTGTTCACATTGTTATCTCAGCTTCTGGTAGAATTGAGCCTAATTTACGCTTTTTTTCTCAACCTGTTCCCCGTTGGTTAATCACAACCCAAAAAGGGGCAAAAAATCAACAATCAGACTTTGAAAAACTGTTAATATTTTCGAGTGATCAGACAGCCAAAATTAACTTATCTGAAGCTTTTACAACCTTAAAAAAATTGGGGTTAAATCATCTGGCAATTTTGGGAGGTGGGGAACTTGTAGCCGCTTGTTTAGCAGAAAATTTAATTGATGAATTATGGTTAACAATATGTCCCTTAATTTTAGGAGGAAAAAATGCCCTAACTCCTGTCGAGGGAATGGGGTTTCTTTCTGAGCAAGCAAAACGGTTACAATTATTGAGTGTGGAAAAAATAGAACAAGAAATTTTTTTACATTATCGGCTGACATCTCCACAAAAATTCATTATCCTATAAAGAAAGTGGCCTCGAAAAGTTTTCCCTATGGTTGAACAAATTAAACCCCAATACTCTATTGCTTGGATACAAAAAATTGCGGAAATTCCCAAAGCTGTTTGGGATGAACTTGCTATTCCCTTAAAAACGCCCTTTTTAGAGTGGGAATGGTTGAATAATATAGAAACCTCTGGTAGTGCCACTCCACGCACCGGATGGCAACCTTGTCATTTAACAGTATGGCGCGATCGCCAATTGATTGCTGCTGCTCCATTGTATATTAAAAGTCATAGTTATGGGGAATTTGTCTTTGATCATCAATGGGCTGACTTATCCCATCGTTTGGGTATTTCCTATTATCCTAAATTGTTAGGAATGACACCCTTTACTCCAGCAACAGGTTATCGTTTTTTAATGGCACCAGGAGAAAATGAAGAAGAAATTACTCAGATTATGGTAGCAGCAATCGATCATTTTTGCGATAAAAATCAACTATCCGGTTGCAATTTTTTATTTGTTGATCCTGACTGGAAACCAATGATTGAGCGTTATGGTTTTAGTAGTTGGTTACATCATAGTTATGTTTGGTCAAATCAAGAATTCAACAATTTTGAAGAGTATTTAAAGGTATTTAATGCAAATCAAAGACGTAATATTAAACGGGAAAGAAAGGCAGTAGAGCAAGCAAATTTAACCGTAAAAGTAATGACGGATAACGAAATTCCTCATCATTTATTTCCCTTGATTTATCGATTTTATAGTAGTACCTGTGATAAATTTTATTGGGGCAGTAAATATTTAACCCGTAAGTTTTTTGAGGAACTTTATCCCAATTTTTCCCATCGAGTTGTTTTAGTTGCTGCCTATTCAGAAGATGATGAAAAACGACCAGTAGGATTATCTTTTTGTATCCGTAAAGGAGATAATTTATATGGACGTTATTGGGGATGTTTTGAAGATTATAGTTGTCTTCATTTTGAAGCCTGTTATTATCAACCCATAGAATGGGGTATCAAAGAAGGAATTAAAATGTTTGATCCAGGAGCAGGGGGACAACATAAAAAAAGACGGGGTTTTCCTGCTACCCCTAACTATAGTTTACACCGATTTTATAACCAAAAAATGAGTCAAATTTTAAAATATTATATTGGGGAAGTCAATGAAATGGAACAAGAAGAAATTGATGCCATCAATCAAGATTTACCCTTTAGTAAACGAGAAATTAAACTTCAAGAAAATCTAGAATAAACTAATTTTATGGTATAATAGTCTGAATTTTTAAAACAGCTAAATCATTTAATTCTGAAATGACCATGAAAATGAATCATTATGAGAAGGCTTTAAGTCATTAGGACAAACACTAGAAATAACCGGAAGTCCGAGAAAGGACACCATTCCTTTTCAAGTTAATGTCTTTGTGGGAGAACCCGTTTCTTTAGGGAGAACTTATACTGTATCCGTAAAAGGTTGTGTCTAAGGAATCGAAAAAATAAATTACCTAAATTCAGGGGTCAACAGTCGTTAGACCCCTAGCGAGGCAGATTAATAGCAATTCTAACCTTTATTGAAGGGGTGACGTTTGCGTTTCAACAACATTCCTGTTGTCACAAAAATACCCATTCCTAATAGAGAACTGGGTTCAGGAACTGCTGTTGCTGTCAGATTATAAGTGAAACTGTCTCCCACCTGTTGAAAAGCCACTCCTTGATCGGTTACGATGCGTAAGATAGCGTTTTTCGAGCCATTACTCTGGGCATTAAACAGCACTTGTAATGGAAGGCTGTTGCCTTTAGCAATAACCACACCTGGCATAAAATTGAGCAGTGAAAATAAATCAGCATCAGGACCTTCAAAGAAAGCATTGAGTATCGTTAAACCCGTTAAGCTTTCCACAGAACTTTCGTCTTGAGTAACATTACTGACAACTAAATCTAACATCTTCGTCTTGCTAATATCAACCTGGCCAAAGTCTAGGGTTGAATTAGGTGGCGACCCACTTTGGAAAGCTGGTCCTACTCCAGTCCCTGTTATGCTGAAGTTTTTAGTTTGTGATTGATTAGTTCCATCGTCACTACCATTAGTAAATGCCAAAGTTAGGAGTTCACTTTCTGTTCCGTGAGTTGTTGGAGTATAAACGATATCAAAATTTCTGGTCTGATTATCGGTAAGACTAAAATTGCCCGCCGAACCAGAGGTTGCTTGGAAATTAACACTACTACCTCCTAAGGATGATGTACCGTTGAGATTACTAATCACCTCGGCTTGTCCTGAAGTGTTACCATCTCCAATATTTTGCACTTGCACTGTAGCCGTTTTGCTAGTGCCAATTCTAACATCACCAACATTGGTATTAGATTGGAGAATCTCATTTTCGGGGGCAACTCCTCTGCCTGTGAACAATATGTTGGTATCGATGTCATTACTCAGAACTCCAATGGTAGTTTGATTAGACCCTCGTACCGTTGGGGTATAAATAAAAGTACGATCCTGAGACGCACCAGATGCCAAAGAAAAGTTAACAGTTTGCCCAGGAGATAAAGAGGATAGAATTGTAGGGTCGCTTGATGGCCCGATAGCACCAGTCAAGGTACTACCCACTTCTCCAGTATTAGTAAGGGTTACGGTTTTATTATTTGATTGACCAATCAGAATATTCCCAAACTGTTGATTTCCATTAGTTCCGAGAAAGGCATCAGCAAAGTTGATGGTTAACTGCCTACTGTTTGAGGCAGTAGTCCCCGAAAAAATAGACTGATTAACTGCTGTACCGTTAAGTGTAATTGCGCTCCCGAATGCCAATTGCGCTCCTGCTCTATTTTTGATAGTCGTGAGGATATTATTTTGGTTGAGGTTGACTGCAACTGAGCTCACGACTGGTGTACTTGCAACAGTTGTCGTTCCATAAACCTGATTCCCTGTACCAGTGACACCAAGATCATTAAAAACCCCTTGGTTTACTGTATTTGTTCCCCCAGTAGTCAGGGTGTTAATTGCCGTAGTTACATTAGTAATACTAAGAGTTCTCCCTGTACTTAAATCCGCACCTTGAGGGTTCGGGTTGGCTAAGGTTAAAACAGCACTCAAAATAGTACGATTGGCCTTGGACATATCAGGGTCAATGGTGAAGACAAAGTAACTTCGATTTTCTTGGTTAGCCACGACTCTTCCCGTGAGATAACCACTGCCATTAGTACCAGTGACTTTGGTAAAGGTAGTGCTGCCAGTCCTGAGGTATGTACCACTGTTAGTCGCCTCTGTGGTGAGAGAACCTGCTTGAGCTTGACTGCTGACTCCTAGAATGGCAGCCATGGTTGCCAGACAAAGAGGCAGAGAAACAACAATATTCTTCATATCATTTAAAAGAGGTAAAAAGAAAAACATGAGATCCTGAAAGAGAGTGCAATTTAAGGCGTTTTTGCCGATTAAGTAGCAACTATCAACCTGCTTATCATAAATTTGCCCAAGAATCTCAGATTGCTGTCTGAGAAAAATAACTCTCATTCTAGTTTTGGGCTAGAAATAAAAATACACATCTAGAAGCAATTATAGTTTTATTTCTCAATAATGGGTTCATTATTTGTATTAGTTTTTGTTATATATTGATTTATCTTAACCACTAAGAAAAAACTTGGTAATATTAAGAAGTTTTTAATGTTTTTCCCCCCTTTTATTGTGTATATTTAACTAGGTTTTTGTAACTACAATGATTAAAATATAATGAGTATTAATTCTACTATTCGTGTCGCCGTTGTCGGAACTGGTTTTGGGCAAGCTATACATATTCCAGGATTTCAACATCATCCCCGTACCGAATTAGTAGCAGTGTATCATCGAGACTTAGGGAAAGCTAAAGCGATCGCTGATTCCCATAATATTCCCTATGGTTTTAACAGTTTAGAAAAACTCCTGGCTATACCAAATCTTGATGCTGTGAGTTTAGCAACGCCTCCCTTTTTACATTATGAAATGGGAAAACAAATTTTAGGTGCAGGGAAACACCTTTTATTAGAAAAACCCATGGCAATGTCTGCTCAAGAAGTCAAGGAATTATATCAATTAGCCATGGAAAAAAACTTAGTAACGACAGCAGATTTTGAATTTCGTTATGTTCCTGCTTGGCAACTGTTTGCGGAATATTTACAACAGGGATATGTGGGAAAACCACGCTTAATTAAAATTGATTGGTTAGTCGCCAGTCGGGCTAACCCTGATCGCCCTTGGAATTGGTATGCACAAAAAGATAAGGGAGGCGGTGCATTAGGAGCGGTAGGTTCCCATGCTTTTGATTATATTTACTGGTTATTTGGCCCTGTAAAACGGTTATGCGCTCAGTTATATTGTGCGATTAAAGAACGCCCTGATCCCTTAGAAAATAATCGGTTAAAACCCGTAGATGCTGATGATACTTGTTTGATTATGTTGGAATTAATGGACGGAACCCCTGTACAATTATCCATTAGTTCGGTGGCTTATAATGGTCGTGGTCATTGGGTAGAAGTGTATGGCGATCGCGGTACTTTAGTCTTAGGAAGTGATAATTTAAAGGACTATGTTCATGGGTTTCGTTTACAAGCTGCCCCCGCAGGAAAAGCCTTGTCTGAGGTAGAAATTCCTAAAGGTTTGGCCTTTCCTCAAGTGTTTACAGATGGACGGTTAGCCCCCTTTATTCGAGTCGTTGATCGTTGGGTAGAAAGTATAGATAACAATCAAAGTTTAGCCCCTTCTTTATATGAGGGGGTTTATTCTCAATTATTAATGGATTTAACCCATCAATCTAGTAATAATTCTTGTTGGGTAGATGTCCCTGATTTAGATGGGTTTTTAAGATAGGTACAAAGTAAGGGAAATTCATGAATTTCCTCTACAAATGATGATGTACTTGTGACACCGTTTTTTAGTGATTTGACTCACAGCCATTTCGCTTAAACCGTTTCTATTATAGAGAATATCAAGAAACAAATTAAGTAAAAATGGCTGTTGATGAAGATCGTATTAAAAATGTCTACAAACTAGCTAGAAGCTACCCTGATGACCCTAACTTACAAGAATCTGTTGAGATTATTAAATCTTTGAGGCGATCGCAGGGTGCGTTACAAGGATGGAATGAGCGATATCGTTTTGATAATACACAATTAAAGGGAGAAATTGTTTATCTTTCTGATGAAAATTCCCAGTTACAAACAGAAGTCAATGATCTTTCCCTGAATCTTGATTCTCTCAAATCAGAATTGGCTAATCTTAATCAAGAAATGCTGAACTTGACCCAAGAAAAAGCCAGAATTTATGCTGAAAGAGCAAGGGTTATTGCTGAACTCAAAAAGATTGAGACTGAAGTGGAAATTGCGACGATAAAAGCCAAAGAAACCAAATCACTGTACGGGAAATTCACGATTATTTGGACATTAATGCAATCATTATTTTTTAGTGATGATCCTCAAGACTTTGGCAAGATTGATAATACAGTTGCCTATGATCCTGAAAAGCCACAAATGGCCATTGATCCCGTTGCTATTGGCAAAGATTTACTTGATAAATAATTCAAAGCTTAGGCAATAAATATGTCAAAATTTAAAAAATTGATTGAAGATTTAGAGAATTCCCAGCAAGAAGATATCGAAAATTCAGCCAAAGTCTTTGCAATTACGGCCACTTTGTCAACTCGTTTACAAGAAATTTTACACAACTTAGAAAACCCAAAAACAGCCCTTCCTAAAAGTAAACTTACTCAAGGAGAATTAATTAAACGTTATGGCAGTTATCCCCGCGCTTATGCTGCTTATCAACAAGCATATGGGATTAAATGTAAGTGGGGGTGGAAACATTTTTTAAAAGCCATTGACGGCTTATCTCCTCCAGTTTCCTTAGAAGATAGAATCGAAAAACTCGAAGCAACTGTTAAGCTTTTGGTGGAAATTCTGTTAGAAAATTAATGGCGTTTACTTATCTCCCATTCCCAAAGTACCACTTAATAACATGATCATTCCACCCATTAAGATGATAATAGCTAAACTTCCTAAAATCCAATCGAGTATGGTGTTAGTTTCCATAATGTTATAAATTTATCTTGTCCAAGTGATCCCGTGACAAAATTATAGCTGATACTGAGAAACAATAACAATTTTCTCTGAATTCATCACAATCTCAGTGGTCGCATCTACTTCTATCCAAACCTTCGCACCACCGTAATGCTTCTTATTTTCTGGTCGATAGACAATTTGGCATTTTCCTTCAAAAGATACTTCAGAACAATTAACGAAAACGTCCAGATAGTCGTCCCTTAAGTGCTTTAATATTAGGGTGTTGGTAAGGATTTTGACAGAGTTGATCAAAACAACGATTTAATCGAGACGTTAAAGATTTATCAGCTTCTTCATAAAATCGCTGTGCTTTACGAGTTAAAATTAAATCATACATCGCGGCGAATAGAGTTAAAAGATACGACCTCACCGATTGCTATTTGTTCTTCAGCTTCTTTTAACTCCTGTTCAAAATCAGGAATACTTAATAATTCTTGCGTCGCTTCTTCTTCCTCTTTTTCTTGTAAATAAGCTAAAAAATTAACACCTAATCTTAGTTTTTTTGAAGAAAGTTGATTAAGATAATTGTGAGCTTTTTCTAATAAAGGGGTATTTTCTGAAGTTGAATTCATAACTTTTTATTTAATAATAAATACCTAATTTAGATTGTAACGCAAAAACTTATGGCTCTACCAAAGTCTTTCAAATTTTGGCATATAGTTCTAGTTTAGCTAAGATTGTGTCTGATATTTCAATGGTCATGAAAGCTACTGCATCTTGGTGATCAGCATCATTTAAAATAGTTTCAAGGGTGCTAGGTTCGGGAATTTGCTCTCCATCAGCTAAAATTAAATTAATATGACCATTTAAGGCTTCTGTTGCCATTACTTTTGCTTCTTCAATGGTTTCTCCCACACTGATACATCCAGGAAAGTCATAGAATTGTACACCATAATCACTATCGTTATCTTTGTGAATCGTTGCGATGTAAGTAATCATGTTGACTCCTTTAACGTAATTTTATTCCTGCTTGTTTTTCAATACTACTTAACGTTTTAAGGGGAATATCTTTTTTAGGATGAGGAACCGTGACCTTTCCTTTCTTTTCTGGGTGTTTAAAGTGGTGATGACTTCCTGTCGTACTAACTTGATACCATCCATCTGCTATGAGTTTTTTAATAATTTCTCGACTGTTCATATGAATGGTTTTTCAAATGTTAAAAAGGAAGATTAGGTAAGGTGGGCAATGCCCACCCTACAGGTTACTCAGCCCCTTCTATGGGTGCAAACCCTTGACGCTGAATATTTTCGGTCACATGACGAGGTTCTAAGAACTGTAATAGGTAGTCTGGGCCTCCTGCTTTGGAACCCACACCCGACAACTTGAAACCGCCAAAAGGTTGACGGGAAACAATAGCCCCTGTAATAGTGCGGTTAATATACAGGTTCCCCACTTCAAACTCTTTCTGGGCCCGTTCAATATGTTCGGGACTACGGGAATATAACCCCCCAGTCAAAGCGTAGTCTGTGCCATTAGCCACCGCTAACGCCTCATCAAAGTCTTTAACCCGCATCACTGCCACCACTGGCCCAAATATCTCCTCTTGGGCGATAGTATGGGTCGGCAACACATCCCCAAAAATGGTGGGGCCGACATAATACCCATTCTCAGGGGACTCCATCTCTAGGGCAAGGGTTGACTCTTGTTTGGCGATCGCAATATACTCTCGTATGCGTTTCTGGGCCGTCGCATCAATGACGGGGCCGACTTGGGTAGAAGGTTCATCCGTTGGCCCAATATTCAGCGATCGCGTGGCTTCGACAAACCGTTCTAAAAAGGCATCATAAACGGGGTCTAAAACGATAATACGGGACGCAGCCGAACATTTTTGACCAGAGTAGCCAAAAGATGAAAATACAGCCCCTGCCACCGCTTGATCGAGGTCTGAACTTTCATCAACAATAATGGCATTTTTGCCACCCATTTCTGCAATAACCCGTTTAAGATGTTTTTGCCCTGGTTGTAAGATGGCAGCCTCCGCATAGATGCGACATCCGACTTCCCGCGACCCCGTAAAGGCGATCAAATGTACGTCAGGATGGTTCACCATGTAGGCCCCCACTTGAGAACCTTTTCCGGGTACAAGTTGAAAGACTCCTTTAGGAATACCCGCATCTACCAATATTTCGGCAATTTTGGCAGCTATCACTGTAGAAGTTTCCGCCGGTTTCAATAAGGTACAATTTCCGGTGACTAACGCCGCCACTGTCATTCCTGTGGCGATCGCAAAGGGGAAGTTCCAAGGAGAGATCACTAAAGCAATGCCTCTGGGCTGATAATTGTAGCGGTTGGTTTCCCCTGCTACATCATAGCTGTAACCCTTGTCTAACCGTTCTATCTCATCGGCATAGTAACGGCAAAAATCAATTGCTTCGGATACTTCTGCGTCTGCTTGTTGTAAGATTTTACCCACTTCTACACAGATCCAAGCAGATAATTCATGACGGCGTTCTTCCATTAAATCGCCAGCTTTGCGGATTATTCTTGCTCTTTCACTAGCAGGGGTCTTTTTCCAAGCAGGGAAAGCTGCTTTAGCCGCATTTAAAGCCTGTTCTGCTTGTTCAACAGAAATTAAGCCAATTTGTCCCACCAGTTCCGAAGATTTGGAGGGGTTCACCGAGTCGATAATAATCTCTGTTTGTACATATTCCCCGTTAATAAGGGGTAAATAGGTCTTACCGAGAGAATCTTTAACTTTTGCCAGTGCCTGCTGTGCTTTTTCCCGTAATACTTTCCGAGAATAATCTGTGTCAGGAGCATTGACAAATTTATCTTTATCTGGTATTTGTAGATTTTCCATGGCAACTTGAGGGGGTGCGATTAATTGCTCGATGGGTCTTTCTTCTAAATTTTGCCGCAAAAAGGAACTATTAGCCGTATTTTCCAATAAACGACGGATTAAATAGGCCATCCCAGGTAATAAGTTACCGTATGGCGCATAGACCCGAACCCGATAACCCGTTTTAACCAATGCTTTCGCCAGTTGATCCCCCATTCCGTATAATACCTGCATCTCGAAGCGACGGGGGGGTATATTAAGGGTTTGGGCGATCGCAATGGCCCTTGCTTGCGATCGCACGTTATGGGAACCGATAGCCGCATATAAATACTCATGATTTTCCAGCAATAACTGGGTCATTTGTTCATAATTGACATCGGTGGCTGATTTTTGGTTATAAACAGGTTGGGGCCAATGATTTTGTTGAGATTTGATCGTTTCTTGATCCCAATATGCCCCTTTAACTAAGCGTATGGTAATCGGATAACCCCGTTTTTTTGCCCAAGCAATTAAATCTTTTAAGTCTTGTTTAGAGTCTTTCAAGTAAGCTTGTAAAGTAACCCCAATATCAGTTCTGGTGAGAAACTCATCTTCTAACAAAAGTTCTTTTAAGATCGCTAAAGTGAGATCTTTATAAACATATTGTTCCATGTCAAAATGGATCGCAACTCCTAATTCTTGAGCGCGACGTAGTAAAATGCGAATCAGATCACAAACTTTGGTTTTACTGCCTTCGGGGTCAATAGGGTCAAATTGGGAGTAAAATGCGGTTAATTTAACTGATACTTGAACCTGGGGTAATTTTTCTCCCTCTGCTTCATCTATTTGGGAAACGGTTGACCATTTCTTTGATTCAGCCGATAATTGTTCCATTAAGTCGAGATAGCTTTGTAAATAAGCTTTGGCCTCGGTTTCGGTAATGACTGCTTCCCCTAATAAGTCAATGGTAAAACCCATTTTCTCTTTTCTGAGACGTTCAACGGTTTTGATGACTTGGGGGACGGTTTCACCCGCAATATATTTAAAAGCGAGGGTTTCGACGGCTTTGCTGATGGTTTCGGCCGCAATTTTAGCAGGAAGGGAATGATAGTCAGTAAAGTTAAGAATGGCTTTTAATGCACTAGGTAACTCGACCGATTCATCCCCTAAATATTGTTGCAGATGATGGGCAATTTCGGCGTTACTTTGTAAAGCGGGTAAGGTATCGATAAAATGAAATAGTTGCACCCGTAAACCAGGGTTACTCATGGCAAAGCCTAGGAGTTTATCATCCCACCGCATTTGATCTCCCAATTTTGTCCAGAGAGAACGTTTTTCGCGGGTTTGGGCGATTAATTCCTTAGCTATTTCCTGGGTCTTATTTTCGTAGGTTTTTGAATCAATTTGTGCTACCAAGGTTTAATACTCTCCTATCAGTGTGAGGCGTGTCGCAATTTGTCATAATAATATCTAATCGCGCTTTCTTACTAGATCTTACCTTAGAGTGACGCGCTATACGAAGTAGGGGTCAACGGCCGTTGACCCCTACTTGAATGCAGTCTGTAATGCTATAGCCTTCTATGTACAACTATTATAAATTACAAACCCCACCGTATAAACGGTGGGGAACTTTAAACGAGTTGCCAACAATCTTGACCTAGATCTCGATAGATTCGACAACCTTTTCTTTGAAGACTTTTCCCGCAGAAAATGCAGGAACAGTAGTAGCAGGGATCGTGATCGGTTGGCCCGTTTGGGGGTTCATTCCTTTCCGTTCCTTTCTGTCTCTGGGTTCAAATGTACCAAATCCGACTAAAACAACTTTGTCACCTGATGCAACGGTTTCCATAATGGTGTCTGTAAGGGCATCGAGGATCTGACTGGTTTCTTTTTTGGTGAGACGAGTCTTAGCAGCGATGGTGTTGACGAGATCTTCTTTATTCATTGTTAGTTAATCAACAATTCTGACTGAGGCTGATTATACCGGAAGTTTTACCCTAAGATCACTAAAAAAGAGATAAAAATTAGCTTTTTTTTTAAGGGTCAGATTTCTTGGCCTTCCCCTTATGTCTAGACCTTACCCAACTCGCGTTATTTTTTAGTCAGGTAATGTGAGATATTCCTCATCTGTTTTAATTGGACTGACTTTTTGTTATAAAATCGGCAAGAAAGCTGATGATATCCAGCATAAATACCTAGTTTTTGCACTGATAAGTGCATAACTTCCCCAGTCTTTCTCTAATAATAATCAAATCCTTCATATCTGACTGATACGATATGATCCTTTCTCCTATCACCAAATTTAATCCCTCCGCCTTAGCTAAAACCTGTCATCATGAGGATCATGAGATGTTTCTCCCTGTTGCACCAGAACGAGATCAGCTTGATTATCGCTTAGAAAAATGCTTAGGGGGTGGGGGAATGGGTCAAGTTTTCCTCGCCACTGATACCCGTTTGGGTGAAACGGTTGCTCTCAAATTGCTGCGAGACGCTTTTGTCAATGATCAATCGATGAAACTTCGCTTTGAGTGGGAATGGACGATTTGTGCGGCTTTAGAAAGTGAAAATATCGTGAAAGTGAGGGATTATGGGATAACAAGGGCTGGTTATCCTTTTTATGTGATGGAATATTTGCCAGGACAAACCCTCGGTCAATTATTAACCCAAACCCCCCGTCTCTCTCCTCAACAAACCTACTCGATTATGGCTCAAGTTTGTGCGGGGTTAAAATTAGCCCATGAGGGGATTCTCTTGGTTAATGAAGCAACGGGAGACAATGAGGTTATTCAGATTATTCATCGAGATCTCAAACCCGATAATATCTTTCTGGTTCCCGGTAAATCGGGATTTGTGGTCAAGGTGATTGATTTTGGCATCGCTCAAATTCGTAGAGGCCAAGAAGATTACATTAATACTCAGGGATTTTTAGGAACCTCTCATTATGCTTCCCCTGAACAAATAGAAGGGGCCAAAGAACTCGATCAAAGGGCTGATATTTATAGTTTGGGCTTAATTTTATACGAAATGCTCACGGGTTATGATGCCTTTGGCTTTAATTTTCGTCACCATCAGGTATCGGTTGAATCTTGGTTATGGGCTCATCGTGATCGTACTCCCCAACTTCTGCGATCGCAGCCTAACTGTGACCATTTATCTCCTGCTTTGGAAGCTGTGGTCATGAAATGTTTACAAAAGTCCCCTGATGCTCGTTTTTCTTCGGTTCAAGCTTTATCTGAGGCCTTACGGGAAGCGGTGGCTGAGGGTTTTGGGGAACTAGAGGAACGGGCGATCGCCAAACGGAGACAAAAACCCTTGATTGAAACGACTATCCCTGATGGGAGAGATCTCAACTAGGGGCAACTGCATAAGTGTTTAAACATGGCCACTATCTAATCAGTGTTAAAGGTTAAACCCTTGGGGAGATAAAAACCATGTTGACGACTACCATAACTCGTGTTGCCTTAACCCTTTCTGCGATCGCTGCTTTAAGTCTTCCTGCCGTTGCTAACCCGGAAGTGGCAACCATGACGAATCAAACCAAAGCTAATTCAGAGATGGTGTTACCTCAATCAACGGCGTTGTTGGTATCATTTCCCAATCCTATGGTTGTTGATGTGGGCCAAAGTGAATCCTACCCCATCATTTTACCCCTAATACAAGATATTAAACTCCCCTCTGGAGAGGTGATTATTCCGGCAAATACTCCCGTTAGTCTCACCATTAAACCAACTCAAGATGGAGCCATGTTAGTGGCTGATGCTATCATTCTCAACGGGCAAATTATTCCGATTGTTGCTCAAAGTGCCAAACTGCCTGGTCGTACTATTACCAATATGAGTGGTCAACAAATGGCCCGTCAAAATAGTGCTGTTGGGGGGAATTTAGCCACCTCACTTTTAGGGGCAGCCGGGGCGGATCTTTCTACCATGCAACGGGGTGGGTTTGGGGGGGCTGCTTTAGGACTTATTTCCGGTTTAGGAAGTCCTAATGATGTGAGAATTGTGGAGATAAATGCTGGAAGTGTGCATATTTTGAAACTAAATTCTTCCGTTGAGTTAGTATCAAGATAAAGCCCACAGTTATCAATCCCTAATACTTAACAAAAATCAATAATGAAACCTCGACAACAATTATCATGGATGGCCCTAGGATTAACCCTTTTTCTTGGCTTAAGTATCTTGCTTAATCTTGCCCCTGCCCAAAGTGCTGATCCCACTGTACAAACGGAGCAACAAAAAGACTGTTCTCAAATTCTTATAGAAGCGGATGATTTATATCAAGGGGGAAATCAAGAAGGGGCGACGCAATTGTATCGTCAATGTAAAGTAGATTTTCCCAATGCCTCGGCAACCCCTACTATCATACCTGAGCCTGTTTATAATATTGAGGAATTAGGAGGAGGAGATGGACTGTGGAAAAATGCTCTGGAGGGAATGGAAAATAACCAACAAAAAAGTAAAGTTTATTTTAGTTTAGTTCCCCTCACTCAGCTATATCCTCAATTTATTCCTGCTCATATTAAGTTAACTGAATTTTGTCTCAATGATCCTAATTTTTGTGCTAATAATGCTAAGGAAGGACAACCAAAAACTGCTAGTCAAGCTATTGAAAGAATAACGGAATTATATCCTGATGATCCTGATTTACTGCGGACAAAAATCAAGGTTCTTGATCAGGAGGAAAAATTTTTAGAAGCATCTATTGCGGCTCGTCAATTTTCCATCGTTTATGATGACTATCCCGAAGCTCCAGAATTTGCCCGCCTCGCCGATGAATATTTGAATAAATTTGAAGATAATGTTCAAGGGGAATTAGTGGGAAAAACAACCTTTGGAACCTTAATTAATATTGGTAGCGCAATCTTAAATAATAATCCCACCCAAGGATTATCTGGATTAAAAATGATTTCTCTTTTAGTACAAGGTGAATCAGGGTTTGGAAGCCAAGCAATTTCTTCTTTTACTAATGAACAAAAGCAACGGGGAACCTTAGTGGAAGACCCAGAAATCATTGATTATATTAAAGGTATTGCGGGCAGAATGACTCCCTATATGGGACGAGAGTTTAAGTATGAATATTATGTAGTTCAAGATAGTAGTATCAATGCTTTTGCCCTACCTGGGGGTAAAGTTGTAGTCAATACGGGAGCAATTTTAAATGCAGATTCAGAGGCAGAATTAGCAGGATTATTAGGACATGAAATTTCTCATGCTGTCCTTTCTCATGGATTTTTAAAGTTAGTTCAAGGGAATTTATTAGAGAATTTAGATCAAGTTGTTCCTCTATTTGATCAGGTTTCTCCTGTCTTAAATGCTCAATACAGTCAAGATGCTGAACGGCAAGCAGATTTGTTAGGAACAAGAGCATTAGCTTCTGCTGGTTACGCAGCCGATGGGTTACGAGATTTTATGATGATTATTAAAGAAACATCAGAAAACCAACCGACAAACTATCTTTCTACCCATCCGGCCCCTTCGGAAAGAGTCCAATATTTAGAAAAATTGATCGTTGATAATGGTTATAATCGTTATGCTTATTTAGGGGTAAAAAGACATCAGCAAATTAAAGAAAGATTGCAAATGCTTCGTTAATTGTAAAGATCATTAAAATACCGAAAAGGCATCGTCAGGGCCATTATTGTGGACAATATACAGTGTAATCCCATTGAGTTGATGATTGTTCTTGATTCCCTTTAATTTCCACTGTAATTTGAGCAGATTTTCCCTTAAAAGGAATGGATAAAGTATTACTACCTCCGACAAATCCTGTATTGACTAATTCTCGATCTTCGTAAATAACTCGTAATTGATCTGGGACACCATACATTTGATAATTAATCCGAAGAATTCCTTCTGTTGCGGTTAATTGCATTGTTCTTAAATCCCCCTCTTGTCCCCCACTTGCTTGTAGTTGATTACAAAATTCAAACCCTCGGCTTTTTGCTTGAAAAATTTGTATATCAAGAGATTCTGTTGAGGAATCAAAGGAGGATTTTGTATCAGGTTTATCCCCTTGACAATATTGATATTGATTATCTTTGGGTAAGGATATTCCGTCAGGATTAGCAATAGTTATTATCTTCACTTCTCCTTGACTTACTTGATAGTTAAAACAGGAATCTTTACTACCAATTTGTACTAAGCTTGTTTCTTGCTCACGAGCAGGTTCAACAATAGTTTCATCGCCACTAAAAATTTGTAATCCACAAAAAATTGCCCCACTATTTTCTGCTTCTTTCCATAGGATTTCTGCTTCTTCTTTAATAGTTTCTCCTGTTGCTTTTACCATGAATGTTTTATTATTTTCACAGGAAATTGAAGCCATTAATTCTGGACTTGATGTTTCCCAATCATCAAAGGTTAATTCTGTACAGGATTCTTGTCCTGCTTTTCCACAATCTTCTAAAGGTTTATTACAGGGATCACTGCGATAATTACTAATACCTAACCATCCCTTTCCTGAGTTATTGATAACTGTACAATATCGCCATTGACTGGGGGTTTCTTGTGCAACTAAATAATTGAGAGAGGCTAATATTTTAGGGATATTATTACTACTATCTTTCGCATTATTATGCCTAATTTTAATTCCCTTTTGACATCCTTGTCTCTTTGTTTTTGGGTTAGTCCATTCAATAACAAAGCTATCTTGTAAGTTAATAGTACAAGGAAAATAATAGGCAGTTCTCAAATTATTTTTAATTCCTGCTTGTATTTTTAATCCCATAGATTGATTAGTCTTATTATAGAATTCAAGCAAAGCAAAAATATTGCCACTTTCTCCAGGAATATCAAGTTTATCAAACAGTTTGATAATAGTCTCTAAAGAAACTGGCCCAATGCCACCCCGACGGCGACGAATTCCCATAGAATTTGCACCCACAATTTGAGTGACTTTTGCAGAATCAGGAATTTCACCATGGCTTTTAAGGGGAATCGTTATCGAAGCAATAGATAAGATGATAATAGTGATAAAGTTAGTAATTTTCGGATGTTTTTTGCTCATTTTAGGTTTTCCTATTCTGGTTTAATTTGACAATAATTAAGACGATTATCTAACAGGGGAATATCAGGAGGATACATTAAAATACTGAGCAAAGTATGTCCCAAAAGTTCTTGACAGTTTGGCTCAAATATCTCTTGTGAACCATACCAACCACAATGATTATTAGTCGCTTTACGCCATATTTTTTCAATTTCTTTGAGGGTTTCACAAGGAATTAGATTTTCTTCCCCTTCATCTAGAATTTGATTATTGTTTTGATCTGCTTTAACTCCAATGCTATTCATAATTATATTATAAGTGGTTTCTAATGCTCCTGTATATTGAGTTTTTGTGGCATCAATTTCTATCTCATTAGGATTATTATTAAGATTATTACTAACTTTTTTACTGCCAAATTCTTGATTTTCTAATTGCTGTTTAAGTCTGGGTATTCTGTACTTATAAATCATTTCTGCCAAAGATGATTCAGCTTGTTTAGCAATCTCTTTTAATTGTTGTTTCTGTGAGGTTGAAATTTTAAAATTATCAGGGTTTTCCTGAATTGCTTCATTGGTATTAGTTGCAACCATTAAAACTTGCCGATAATCTCCCATGACCTTTTCAAAATCTTGTTGATTTTGATTTTTATTGACTTTATCTAAATAGTTAGGTAGAATATTCATAACATTATTAATATTGTCTGAGGTAATCACTTGGGACGAGGCATAGCGAATTAATTGTTCTAATTGTTTTTGTTGATATTGTGTCCAAGCTAATCCTAGAATGCTAAAAATACTAAGGGTTACAATACTGGTAAGAGAAACTAACTTAATTTGGTTTCTACGTCTTAATTTTAAACTATTTTCAATAAACTTAATTTGAATATCACTTAATTCATCAAATCGCTGTTTATACCAGTTTTTTGCTTCTAATAAAGGTGTCTCTTTTAGTAAATAACCGCTTGCTTTTTCATGACTTTCCCATTGATATAAAGTCATTGCTAAGCGAGAATTCCAATGCAAAAAATCTTGATTATCTTCAATCCATTGATAAAATCTTTGCCAACTATAAATTAAGGTTTCATGAACCATTTCAACGGTTTCTTTTCCTGTTTCGTCAGGACGGTTTGTAATTACTAAACGATGAGAAGCTAATTGAGTTACTAAATCCCAATATTTCACTTGCTCTTTAGTGGCAATACGACGGGTATATTTATTATTGTCTCCAACATTTACCAACTGAATAAAAATTTTTTGTAAATGTTCTCTATCCTCCTCTGATAATTGTACATAAACTGATTCTGCATAGTTAGCTAATGCTGATGTAACTCCCCCAATATTTTGATAAGCTTGATGAGTTAACCATCCTTTTTCTTGTTGACTCCATAATTGGGTTAAAGCAAATTCTAATAAGGGTAAATACCCTGCTTCTCCCCAAACTTCATCAATTAATTTATCAACTAATCCCGCTTCAAATTGAACCCCATTTAAAGCAGCAGGTTGAGTAATTGCAGCTTCTAATTCATCCCGTTGCATGGGGAGAAGATATTGTGTTTCATAGCGTTGTAACAATTCTCCAAAAGAACCTGACTCTAATACTTTATCTAAAAAATCGGCTCTTAAAGTAATTACCACACTAAATGCAGGTACTTTCTTAATTGCCTCAACCAAATCATCTAAAAATCCTTGACATTGGGAGGGTTGACAAAGGGTAAAAAGTTCTTCAAATTGATCAATTACTAAAAGTAATCTGCTAGAATTTCCTAATGGTTTAATTATACTTTCTAAAGAGTCTTTTATTTTTAGATAATTACTTGCTAAATTCAGTTCTAATTCTAATTCTTGAATACGGGTTACAGAATTATTAATTAAAGGGGCCAATGCTTTTCCTAACCCCTCAAAAGGATTCTGACTAGGCCGTAACCAAATAATTTGCCAATTTAGTTGAGAATCTTGACGTAACTGGGGAATTAATCCGGCAAAAATAACAGAAGATTTACCACTTCCTGACGCAGCAACAAGGGGAACTAAAGGATTTTTTTTGACCAAATTAACTAGGTTTTTGATAATAGTTTTTCGTCCATAAAAAACTTCTGCATCTGCTTCTTGAAATGCTAATAATCCCCGATAAGGACAAGGAGGAATTCCCCCTAATTGTAACCAGCTTGGTGGAAAAAAGGCAGGATTTTGGAAAATAATAGGCAACCAAGAAGCACCAGGATAGTCATTTTCTATGCTTTGTAATTTATTTCTGGCTCGTTTAAATGCGAGATAAAAAGGCAATTTTTCCTGAGTATATCCTTGCAGAAATTGATGAAAAAAAGCTTGTGCAACTCCATTCGGTACAGGTTCCCGCATCACAATAGTTAGGGGAATGTATAAACTGGCTAAATCATTACCTAATCCTAACCCATCACAGGAGTTAAAAATGGCTAATTGTAATCCATTAGTTAATGCTTCTTTTAGTGATTCTTTTAACTGCTTAATAGTGATACTATTGTGATTTTTCTCTTTTTGATCGTTAATATAGAGTCTTCCTGTTTCTCCTTCTGTCTGACTATGGCCAGCAAAAAAGAGAATATCCCATCCTTGAAAATTAGATAAATATTGATTAAGTTGGCTATGAGAGGGTTTAATTAAAAAGTTAACTTCAGCATCAGATAAATTATTTAACCATTGTTTTTCTTGCGCTTCATCAATGCCATTTGTATTGCCAACAATCGCTAAAATTCTAACTTTTTTACGAGTTTTAAGAATCTTTTTGATAGGATGACGTAAATAATTAGGACGACTTAAGGCAATTTCTGTTAAAGGATGATCTTCTAAAAATGTCCAAAGGTGCCAAGGTAAGCGGCGTAAAATATCATCATCAGTTTCTAATATTAACCGAATTGAACTATTTTGATCCAATTGAGATCTTAATTTTTGTTCAATAATAGCAAAACCAGCAGTCATTAACCACTGATTTAATTGAGTTTGAATTTCAGATGAATATCCCTCTAATTTTTCAGCGGTTGGTAATTCTTCGACTTCCCAGTCATCCTCATCATTATCTTTATTACTCCAACGAGAAGAACCTAGTATATTCAATAAATTTTGATATTCATCTCGCCATTCTTGAAAGCAATTAACCAAGGTTTTATTATCAGGTAAATTACCTGTAATTTGTTGTGGTAAAGGGTAATCAATAGACCATAATTGTGTGGTAATAAAGGGAAATCCTTGCTCTAGATTCCCCAGTCCAAAGTTAATCACAATGACGGAATCAGCATTAGAGTTGAAAGATTTCTTGGTAGATACAACTGTCATTAAAATTTACCTCAATTTGAAATGATTTTCCTGATTTACCCTTAAAGGGATTAAGTTGAATTGCTGAATCTTGTTCTCCTGAAAAAACAGGTTCCTGTAAAAGTTTACCTGATGAAGAACTAACTTTTAATTGAAGATTTGGGGGTAAATAAGCTTGATTTTTACTTGAAACTATCTGAAAATAAATGCGAGATTTATCATCTTCCGCAGGTGTAACGGTTAATAATAAAATAACGCTTTGCTGTCCTGATGAACTATCAAAACTAATTGATTTACCGACTTTTATGACCTCAGAAATACTACGAGTTGCAAATGATAATGCAACGTCAGGACTTAATAAAGTATCTAAAGTCTGCCAACCTAATTCAATAAACTCATCTAAGCTTTGACGAAGATTAATGATAGTTTGGGTAATTTCTTCTTTAACTTGATTGATCGCACTTTGAGGCAGAGGAATTGCTGAAGCTGACAAATATTGACAGGAGACTAATAAATGATTTGGTTCAGTATCTAAGTCAAATAAAGATAAATATTGATGCTTTTTCTTGACTAAATGACTCAGTTTATCATAGCTCAGAAATCCTCTAATCATTACACTTTCTGCTTCTTCTAAGACTTCTAGTATTACATAAAAATGAGCCGTTGCTTCAGCATTCTGAATTAAATCTGGGGAAATAAATATGCTATCTTGTAGAAACTCTTCCTGAATAATAAGACAAAATCTAAAGTTCTTAAGTTGTAGGTAAGCAACTTTATCTAAACTTTCTATTTGTCGATTAATTGACTCATTTTTAAAGTGTTCAATCAGCCATTTTTCTAAGGCTAACATTCCCAATCCGTTTAAATAAGCTTGCCATTGTTGAGATTCATCACCCTTGATTTTACTCATCTGATTAGCTAATTCGTAGTCATCAGTATCTAGTCCAATTTCTTCTGGTATGAGTAAGCGAAAAACACTGGATTCAATGGTTAAGTTAGTCATGGTATTTCTCCAAAATAGAAAAACTTTTCTCTTGTATTAATCACTATTTAGTGAGATATTCTTTGAGGGTTTTAGCATAAAAACTCTCAAACTTTCTGTTCTTTCCGGCACGAATTTCTGAAGCGGCTTCTTCAAAAATTTTGTGATCAGTAAAGGCTTCAATTTGGGTTGTTAAGGTCATTAAATAATTAACATCAGGAGGATTAGTTGTTAACCCTTTAGCTTGTGCCAATTTTAAGAGATACTCAACTAATTGATTTGTGGTTGTTGTCCGAATTTGTTTGAGTAAATCTCCTGGATTAAAAATTCTTCTAGCTTTGTCCCAACTAATATTCATTGCTTCTGCAATTTCTTTAATGGGTTTTGCTTCTTGATAGTAACTATTTAAAACGGGTAGAAATTGCTCAGCATAAGGCGCATAATTCTTACTTTTTTTGAGTTTATTTAATCTATATTCAAGGCTTTGTACTAAACTTTTATGAAAGATTTTTTCTAATTCTTGATTTAGTTTAGTCAGAATTTCGTTTTCTTCGATCGCTACTTCATCAACCCCTTCATAAGCAATTTCTCTAGTGCTTGTTCCTCCTTCATCAGCATCAAAAATTTCTAAAGATTCCTTAGATTGCCAGACATTATATGTACGAAGTTGGGCGGCAATTCTTCTTAATTCTTTGACTAAAATATCTGGCTCATGATTTTTTAGTTTTGGTAATAATTCTCCCATTTCTTGAAGTTGAATAATTGACGGATCAAGACATTTACTTTTGGCTTTTTGTTGACGGCGATCGCGTCGATAGATTTTGTGGAAAGCTTTAATAATTTCTTGATCTTTAGGAGAAAAGTCTGCTAGTTGATGCTGTCTAATTCTATTTAATAAAGCCCAGTCACTCAAGTTTTTAAAGCCAAAATCCTCTAGGAATTTGACTAACTCACTATTTTGTTCTGTTTTTTTATAAGCCCAATTAGACAAACTCAATCGATTGGCTTTCTGACTTTGATAACTCTGTAAAATCTCAACAGTAAATAATTGATATTGTCTTGATTTAGTTAGATTCTGTTCATCAAGAATAACTTGATTTTCCTCTGTTTCATCTAGAACAATTAAAGACTCTCCATCATCATCTAAAACAAACGACAATAAGTCTTGATGGGTAAATAATTGATGGCTACTAAAGCGATTTGCAAGACTTTTGCAAGCTTTAAGAATGGGAGAGGAAACATAACACCTTAAACATAAACCTGCCAGGGCGTTTTGTCGTAAATTTTTCTTTTGTCTTTGACGAAATAAGGTCATTAAGATGTCTATAACTACCTGGGAAGTATCAGAAATATTAGTCTGTTTTTCTAGCCAAGTTTGGGCGGTTGTTAATTTTTTAAACTCATAACCCCTGGGATGATTCAAGCTGAGGCAGCATAAGGTCCAATAAGATGGTAAATTATTCATAGCTTTGAGCAATAGATTTTTACCTCTATTTTAGTATATTTTATCCAAAAAAAGGGTTAAAGGATACTTGTTAACAACCCTTAACCCATTGATTGATAGTCAGCAATTAGAAAGTAAAAAATACTTATTTTAGTTTTTTTACACCTTACCAAGCCAACATATTACCTAAGAAACTTTGGCGAAGTTGAGTATCATTAATCTCACGGGCTGTTTGGGTTTGTTGATAGGTTGCATAACGATAAGCTTCTGATTGAATGACGGCTGAACAATCTTGTTGTCTAATTAAATCAACATTGCTAGATTCCCAACCAGTATTAGAACCTGTCACCTGACTACTATGATGTTCAGTATGGGTAATGTTGGTTTCATTTACTGTTGCATGATTATCATAACCTGCGCCTTGTCTTTGATTGTGGATCTCAGAAATATTACAATGTTTATTGGCATCAAATTCTCCTACCCATGATTGATATTGATCAGCCCTAACCGGTTGATAAGCCGTTAGTGATAAGAGAAAAGTAAGGGACAATAAATAAGGTCTAAAAATCAACATAAAACACCTCCTAATTTTTGACTAACATGAGTATTTTTGAGAAAATTAATGATGAAAGCCTGTACCTAATGTATTATTGATAAAATTAGGATCGTGAGCAGGGCTGTAAATATCAACAGGAACGCTAATTTGTGTCCCAATTACTGGCCCCGTTACTCCATAGGGTAACGGTTGACTTCCTCCCACTAAATGGGAACTATTACGCCCTTGTTGAACTGTTCCTGCTCCTGTATAAACTTGAGTTGAAGTGTTAGTTGTAGCATTTCCCCAACAATCTCCCATCGTTCCCATTCCTACATTATTTGTCTGTTGAGATGGGGTTCTAGAACCCCGAATTGCAACTTGAAAAGAAACATCTGTCATCGCACAACTTGCTTGAGCTTTATGAGTTGTAAAAGGAGACATAATCAGTAAAGAAGAAAGGGTAAGTAAGACAACTGAATAGACTTTCATGGTGACATTCTCAGGACATTATTGATAAATCAAGGGAGAAAAAAGCAGAGACAATTTAATCAGAGTAATGGTGAAAAACTTAGCCTCTGCCATACTTTTTTAAAAGCCGAAGCGATTACCTTGACTTTGAGAATTAGATTGAATGCCTGAATTGCCAACATTATTAAAACCGCCGATTGCTGCCCCAGTTTGACCACTTCCCATCTGAGAAATTCCTAAATTATTGCCTTGACCAAAGCTGGTACTTTGCCGTTGATTATTGAATTGACCGAGGCTATTATTAACGCGGTTGCCAACCCCATCAGCGACTCCAGTTTGAGAACCAAACATGGTAGAAGAAGCGGCATTATTGCCAGAACCAAAGAAGCCATTTTGTCCTTGAAAAGAACTTTGACGCATACTATTATTAACCTGGTTGCCGATACCAACTGCCGCGCCAGTTTGTTCAGAATATTGTCCATTAATGGCTGTATTATCCGCTTTAACTGGAGTAGAAAAGGTCATGAAAGAAGAGAGTAAAACAACAGCAGCAGCAGTGGATGTTTTGAGTAAAGACATGATTTTGTACCTCGTAAAGATGATTTGATTGACTTGTTGCTTCGTTATAGTTGCTGCCTAAAAAACCTTATGCAGTTTTCAGGGAAAAAAAATGGATGCTGTAGGGTAGGAGTCAAGAAAAACCAGCTTTCCCACCTACTCATTGAAGGAGGCAGGAGGTCAAAGTAACGGTAATGGTCGTTTCAGTATAAAATTAAGCCTATTATCTGTCCGCCGTTCTTGATTTCCCCAAGAAGTCTCATTCACAAAATTTTTCAATGATTGGGAGTAACAAAATTAATGATGCTCAGTGCCTTAATTTGGATACCGTTGGTTGGTGCTATTGTGATCGCGTTTTTACCAGGCAAGCTAGAACAAGGAGTCTATCGCACCTTGGCCATATTGACTGCTTGTATCCTTCTGGTATTAACCATTGTCCTTGGGCTACAATTTGATCCAACCAATCCCCATATCCAGTTTACTGAGTATTTACCTTGGATTGACGGTATTGGCTTAAATTACCATTTAGGGGTGGATGGATTATCCTTTCCCTTGATTTGTCTCAATAGTTTGCTGAATTTAATTGCCATTTATAGCAGTAGTAAAACCATTGAGCGATCGCGGTTTTATTATGCCCTTATTTTAATTCTTAACAGTGGGGTCGCCGGGGCATTTTTAGCGCAAGATTTATTGTTATTTTTCCTCTTCTATGAGTTAGAAATTATTCCCCTCTATTTCCTCATTGCGATCTGGGGCGGCCCAAAACGGGGTTATGCAGCGATGAAATTTCTGCTCTATACGGCGGCTTCGGGATTTTTGGTGTTGATTTCATTTTTAGGCTTAGTCTGGCTCTCAGGGGCATCAACCTTTGACTATGAGCCTTTACGTTCTCATACCTTACCCTTATCCACTCAATTAATTTTACTCGCTCCCCTGTTGATTGGCTTAGCCATTAAAATCCCCATTTTCCCCTTCCATACTTGGTTGCCTGATGCTCACGTGGAAGCCTCTACCCCAGTTTCTGTCTTATTAGCCGGGGTCTTATTAAAGTTAGGCACTTATGGGTTATTGCGGTTTGGAGTCGGGTTGTTTCTAGATGCCTGGACTTATATGGCTCCCTGGTTAGCCACCTTAGCCGCGATTAGTGCCTTATATGGGGCTTCCTGTGCGATCGTCCAGAAGGATATGAAAAAGGTGGTGGCCTATTCTTCCATTGCTCACATGGCTTATATTTTATTAGCTGCGGCGGCCACAACTCGCTTAAGTATCACCGCCGCAACCTTTCAAATGGTCAGTCATGGTTTAATCTCGGCCCTTTTATTCCTGTTGGTGGGAATAGTTTATAAGAAGACAGGAAGCCGTGATGTGGACTATTTACGGGGTTTGTTAAATCCTCAACGGGGTTTACCCATTATTGGCACCTTAACCATTATGGGGGTGATGGCCAGTGCAGGAATTCCAGGGATGGTGGGATTTATTGCCGAGTTTTTGGTCTTTCGGGGTAGTTTTCCTATTTTTCCCCTACAAACTTTATTCTGTTTAATTGGCAGTGGTTTAACGGCAGTTTATTTCTTATTAATGGTCAACCGTGTCTTTTTTGGTCGCTTAACTACTGAACTATCGAAAATTCCTCCCGTCTTATGGTCTGAGCGTCTTCCGGCCTTTGTCTTAGCCATTTTTATTCTGGTATTAGGTATCCAACCAGGTTGGATGGTGCGGTGGAATGAACCCCAAGTAGGACTCTTATTAACCGGAAGGCCAGAAGTCGCTGTCTTGAAATAATTATCTTATGGTTTATTGGGGGTCATTACAAACGAAATCTGAGCGTACCCAGCCACCTTGGCCATTATAGTTAGCCCGCCACCAATAAATTCCATCAGGGCCATATTCTCCCTCGGAGAGTGCCACATAATTGCCGTTAGGAATTTCGGTTACTTTACGATAGTTTTGTCCTGGGCCTGTTCTCATGGAAAGACGGCCATTCCTCTGATTAGTACAAACTCGACCATAGGGGTTTTCTCCCCCAGTACCCGGCCGACAAGCACCATCACTGGGGCCACAGGCTGGGCCAAATTGTGCTTGACTGGGTAAAACGGCAAGACTTAACAAAATTGCGCTAGTTATCAGGGTTTTTAACATGGTTCTATCCTCCGGTGAGTGAGAAGTAAGAAGTAAAAAATTAATCCTGTTTCCTGTTCCTTATTCCCGAATTCTGCAACAAGTCTTAAGATTGAATTGTCACCTCAAGATATCGAGGTTGATAGGTGTAGATGTAATGCAATACTTGCTCAAGGTCTTGTTTTTGGGTTAAAGCAATACAGCCATGGGTTCCATCTTCTCCATTGGTTTTCTGAAAGGAGGGGTCATAATGAATGCCTAATGCTGTACGTCCCGTCGAGAATAAAGGTTGAATGGGCAAAAATAGTCCTCCCACTTCCGGTTCAGTCCCCGCAACGGCAGTATTCGCTACCGCATATCTTCCGTCAGGTAAGGGGGCCTCTGTTCCTTCTTGGTGACGATTTTTGTCTTGTGTGGTCGCTTTTCCAGTAACAGTGGCATAATTAGCGATTAACTGACCCTTGGCATAAAGTCTCAATTCATAAATCGGGTTTCCTAAAATATTAGTGGTATTCGTGGGGGTTAGGGTCATATAATTTTCTTGAACAACAGGAGCAATAACCTCTGGTACAGGATTTTGAGGTTGTTGTTTAACTTGAGGTTCTAAGGGTTGAGGTGATGAACGATAACCATTGAGGGGAATGGGGGGTTTGGTTTCTAAGGGAGGTTCTGATGCTTGACGGAATTCTTGCCATTGCTGTTGTTTGCGAGTCGATAACTCATTGGCTGTTAGTTGAACATTTTTTTCCTTTTCTAATTCCTCTAACCCCTGGATTTGCTGTTCTTTAGCAGCAGTGATATAAGCAAAGACACCTAAACAGGTTAAAAAGGCTAATATGAGTTTTAAACGCATAAATAATTCCTAATTTAAACTAGCAATATCCGTGACTTTTATTGAATATCCACTATCAATAATTGAGGGCGATAGGTTTCAATAAATTGTCGCAAGGTTTCAAAATTGGTTCTGGTTGTTAAGCCAATACAGCCCGATGTGCCATCTTCTCCATTATTTTTATTATAACTGGGATCATAATGAATTCCCAAAGCACTTCTTCCTGTCCGAAATTGCGCTTTAACTGGGATAAATCTTCCCCCTGCTTCCACAATTGTTCCTGGTATACTACGGGAACTAATGGTATATTTTCCATCGGGTAAAGGGGCTTCTGTTCCCGATTGGTGACGATTTCGGTTTTGGGTATAATTTCTACCGCTTACGGTTTCAAAGGTATATAAATGTTGTCCCTGATGATACACTTCTAATAAGTAAATGGGATTCTTTTGTTGATTGATTATTCCCGATGGAATTAACCGCAAACAAGTCTGACATTCTTGATTTATCTGATAATTTGTCTGTTTTGTTTCTGCTGCTAAGGTAGGCTCTTTGATTGCCATTAAAGGTAATAAAAATCCTATTGTGAGCAAAAAAAGTCCCCAGGAATTCATGATGATTTGAACCTTTAATTTTGTTAAATAATCTTGTTTTTTAAAGTTAAGTTAGTTAGGGCAACTTATTAACATCGACTAATTGGATGCTTATAACTCCAATATAGCTTAGTATTTTGAAAAATGGTTAAGAATTTCATTTTTTTTATATTTTTTAATATCTGGCTTTTTCCCCGTTCTCTTAATGTCTTAATTCTAATTGATTACTAAGTGTTATGTTTTCTAACTATTTTGGGAATCTTATTATTATGATTATAGCCTCTCATTCATTTATCAAATATGACCAATAATTTAGCGCAAAGCATCGGTTTTATCGGGACTGGTGCAGTAACAGGAGCTAGTATTTATTCTACAATAGGCAGTATGGGATTAGTTGGAGGATTTGGAGCAATTGGCCTAGGACTAGGCACAATGACTACGATAGGGATGGTAACAGGTTCAGCCATTTATAGTGGTTTAAATGCTGTTGAAGAAGGGGATACCATAGCATTAAGCTTCATTGGGTTAGGAGTGGTTTCAGGTACTAGCTTATCAGCAATGGTTGGAGGGATGGGCTTAAGTTTTGGGGGAACAGCTATCGGTATTGGTATGGGAACAATGGCCGTCACGGGTGGAGTGATAGGATTAGGGATTTATGGATTAACTAAGCCATTTCTAGACATTAATAATGACAATAAATATTATGAAAATATACAATTTTTGGAAGATATAACAAGAGAATATGAGCAAGAACAAATCTGGAGAGAATTTGAATCAAAAGATAGTATAGAGGAAGAATTTAAAAAACTCAAAGAAGAAGTATCATCATCGACCAAAAATCAAAAAAATAATGCTCAAAATTCTCAAAATTCTACTGGAAAAATACCTGAAAATAATCCGAAGGAAAATCAATCAGAAACTGTAACCTGGAAATGTACAAAAATTCTTTATGAACATACCGCACCGATTAATTCTATTGCCATTAGTTCTGATAATTATTGGTTAGTTAGTGGTAGTTCAGATCGCACAGTTAAATTGTATGATTTAAACCAGAAAAATCATGTTTATACATTTTTTGGATTAACCGCAGAAGTTCAATCTGTTATCATTAGTCCTGACAATAAACTTCTAGTTACTGGTGATTTTGATAATAATATCAGTGCTTGGAATTTACAAGACAAAACACTTAATTCTGCACTTTCCAAATCTCGTTATTCTTTTGGTCATAAAGGGGCTATTTTTTCCCTTGATTTTACATCGGATAGAAAATATTTAGTTAGTAGTAGCGGCGATCATACCCTCCGCTTATGGAATGGTTATAACGGAAATTTTGAAAGAACATTTAACGGTCATTCTGATATTGTATGGTCAATCACTATTAATTCTAATGCTCAAATTATTGCCAGTGGAAGCGCAGATAAAACCATTCGATTATGGCATTTTAATCATTCACAAGCTTTGGCTATTTTGACAGGACATTTAGCCAGTGTTAACACAATAAAAATTAGTCCTGATGGTCAGTATTTAGTGAGTGGTAGTACCGATAAAACTATCAAACTATGGCAACTATCAACAGGACAATTAATTGATACATTAATTGGTCATACAAAAGGAGTTTTAGGACTGACAATTAGTCCTGATGGCAACATTTTAGTAAGTGCGAGTCATCAAGAAGTAATACTATGGCATTTACCCTCAAGAAAAAAACTAGAAACTCTCAAAGGATCTCACCCTATTCTTTTTAGTAATGATGGAAAATTATTAATTAGTGGTGGTAGTAAGGGAACTCTAAAAATTTGGACTCAAGAATCAACGTATAATTGTATTTTGTCAACAGAATGGTGGGAGATTTTAAACGTAATACAAAACGCTGATGCAGCCGAAGTTAAATCGTCTTATCATCAATTAGCTAGACAATATCATCCCGATCTTAATTCTTCTCCTGAAGCGATTCAAAAAATGCAAATCATTAATCAAGCTTATGAGCAATTTTTAAACTTAAAATCCTAGCAGTAACAAAGTCAACTTAATTTGTAAAAATTGTTTTTAACTAATCACCTGCCCCTTAATTTCTTGTCCCAACCAAGGGGTATTACTATCTAAAGATTTAAGGGTTAATGGTGTCACCTTCCAGGATTTTTGTGGATCAAAAATAATCAATTCTGCGGGTTGCCCTGGGGTTAAAGGGGTTGATTTTTCCCCTAAACATTGGCGAGGGTAACAACTTAAGGCTTTCCACAATTGTAACTCCGTCAATTGACCTTTTTCAACCAATTCTTGCCACAATAAGGGCAAGGCTAATTGTAACCCGATCGCCCCAGGAGGTGCTTCTGCAAAAGGAACAGTCTTTTCCTCATAAGTATAACCATGATGATCTACCGCGATCGCATCAATGATCCCCTGAGAAACACCGTCAATTAAAGCAAGACGATCCTCTGGGTTGCCTAAGGGGGGATCTAATCGTAAACTGGGATGATAACTAGCGATCGCCTCTGTATCTAATAACAAGTGCATCCAGGTGGTACTGGCGGTGATGGGAATACCTCTCGCTTTTCCCCAAGCAATTAATTCTACTGCGCGACGGGTGGAAATTCGCATCAAATGCACCGGGGTTTGGGTTACGGCTACCATTTCTAAGATCGTGGCGACTGCGGTGGCTTCTGTCATGGTAGGATTGCCAGGTAAGCCATAATTAATGGATGAATACCCCTCTCGCATCACCCCATTACCTTTGAGAGAAGCAAATTCTGCAACCATTGCGATCGGTTTTTTGATGGGTTTAAGATATTCCAAAATTCGTCTTAATAACCCTAAATTCTCGATTCCTTGGTTATCTGTAAATCCTATTACCCCTGCAGCCGCTAATTCTCCCAATTCCGTCATCTGTTGTCCCTCTCCTTTAAGGGTAAGGTTTCCCCAAAAGTCGAGTTTTATCGATGGTGGCAAACTTTGGGCCTGTTGTTGTAAATAGGATAGAGTGGCTAAATTATCAATAGGCGGGATAGTTTGGGGGAGAATTGCCAGACGGGTAAACCCTCCGGCGATCGCAGACTGGATCAAACTGTTGAGGGTTTCTCTGTCTTCGTGGCCAGGTTCCCCGCTATAACTATATAGATCCATTAAACCAGGGCCAATAATCAGGTTCTTTCCGTCAATAATCTTGGTTTTTGGGGCAATATTATCAAGATGAGGTTCAATTGCTTGGATAATTCCTGATCCTAATAAGATATCACTGATAGTATTAGTATTGGTAACAGGATCTAAAACTCGAATTTGTCGAATAAGGGTAGGGGAAGAGGTTGTCATAATGAAGTCACAAGTCGAAGAGACGAACGGCCGTTCGTCCGTACAGAGGTTAGAAGTTATGAGATTTAGTTAGTACAATATCGAGAATTAGTTGATTCTAAATTTTTTAGTTACTGTTGGCGATTATATCAAGTTTTTGACCCCTAAAGAAAATTCATTAAGAATATAAAAATAGTTTTAATTCGGATTTAAAAAAGCGAGAGTTAAATCACCAGTTATTGAGAAGATAACTCGATAGGATTCATCATTCTAATTATAGTTTTGAAATCCGTAGTAATTGAGTTTGAGTGATCTCTAATCAACCTCTAGCAACGATCAACTATCAACTAACTTGACTTATCAGAACATATAAGATAAAGTTTGCTCTGTAAATTGTCTTACTCCTTTTAGCACGTTTCTTAATTGCTTGCTAAACCTTTGAGTAACAAAGCGAGGTAGTGAAGGAAACATTAAAATCATGAAATTCACCCATTTTTGGCTCCAACCCCTAGCAATTTTTGCCCTGGCATCCGTTGCTTGGACAACTCCTAGTTTGGCCAATGAAGTCAACACAAACACCGTTGACACCGAATATTTTCAAGAAGAAGAACCCATTGAAATTGAGGTTCCCGTCCCAGAAAATAACACTGCTGGAACTTGTTCTGCCGTTATTGAACCCGCTCTTGATAGTATCATTGGTCGCTATCAAAATAACTGGGGAATTTTAGTCGAAAAATTAGAAGACGGAACCCTTTTATATAGCCATAACCCTGATCAAAAATTTATCCCCGCATCTAATAACAAAATCTTTACCACAGCAGCAGCTTTATCCTTGTTAAGTCCCCAATCAAAAGTTGGTTCAAAATCCTTACGAGAGTGGGTTAATGTTACCAACGTCAGAAGTAATAATTATTACGCTGACACCCTATTGCGTCATATTGGAGGGCCACAAGCTGCCAAAAAGGCCTTGACTCAACTTGGTGTTAATCCTAGCAGTTTTAGTCAAGTAGATGGCTCCGGCTTATCTCGACGCAATGTTGCCACTCCTAGGGCTTTAGTAACCACCCTACGGGCTATGTATTACACCCCTGCCAGGGACGTATTTTACACATCCTTACCTGTTGCTGGCGTAACAGGAACCCTAAGAAACCGCATGAAAAGCACACCCGCCCAGGGGGCTGTTCACGCCAAGACAGGCACATTAAAGGGGGTTCGCGCCCTCTCAGGTTATATGAATCATCCTTACTTTGGAATGGTGGTATTTAGTATTCTGGCCAACAATTTTAGTGTCTCTGGTTCTGCTCTGATCGGTTCTATTGATAAAATTGTTCTACAATTGAGTACCGTTCGCCCTTGTGATTAACGGGAATGAGGGGGTGAGGGAGTGAGGAGGTGAGGATATGAGGAGAAAAATTGTCTTAATGCTCCCATCACCCCATTACCCCATCACCGAAATAGTGCCTAAGTTTTATCAATAAATTAAGACTGTTGCAAATAGCTCTTAAGAAGGACTATCATTGTCAATTAATAGAATTTTGTGAGAGCAAGTTATTATGCCTCCCTACACTGCCAATTCCCTAAAAGCTGAACTCAATGCCAGAGGTTGGCGTTTAACTCCACAACGAGAAAAAATTTTACACGTTTTTCAAAACCTTTCTAGAGGTAATCATCTCAGTGCTGAAGAACTTTATGAACTTCTTGAACAGCGAGGAGAAACCATTAGTCTCTCAACGATTTATCGTAGTGTTAAATTGATGTCTCGGATGGGAATTTTACGAGAATTAGAACTAGCGGAAGGCCACAAGCACTATGAACTTAATCATCCCTATCCTAACCATCATCATCACATGGTTTGTATTCAATGTAACAGAACCACTGAATTTAAAAATGATTCTATCTTAAAACACAGCCTTAAGCAATCTGAAAAAGAAGGATTTCAACTCATTGACTGTCAACTTACCGTTATGACAATTTGTCCTGAAGCCATTCGCATGGGTTGGCCTTCTTCTCTTCCCAGTAATTGGTCTTGTACCCGTGCTATTTCTGATGGTGATCATCATCATTCTTTGGATTTTGAATCAGAAGAATAGTTAGGAAATTATGAAGCAGACATTCCTAACTGAAACCCTAATGCTTTCTTTTTCATTAGTTGAAAAATGTTGTAAAATCCATTAGCACGAGAAGGGGTTAAACTGACTTTAAGACCAGTTTCTTCAATAAAATCAGGGGTTACTTCTAAAATTTCACTGGGAGTTAACCCGTTTAATCCCTCAATTAAGAAAGCCACTAATCCTTTCACTAATTGAGCATCAGAATCTCCCTGATACCAAATTTTACCATCTTTCAAATCGGCGGTAATATACACTTGAGAAACGCAGCCTTGAACCTTATTTTCTTCCAGCTTACTCTCTTCAGGCATCGGCTCTAATTTTTTGGCATACCAGAGTAATTGTTCATAACGTTTTTTGGGGTCAGACCGTTTTTTGAACCGTTCAACAATCTGGGCTAAGTTAGGGGGTAAAGAAGAAGCATCACCAGGCATAAACAAACTCTCAAATTATTTGATAATCTATCCTTATCCTAGCAAAGTTAACGGACTTCTATCAAGAGTAATCAAGAATAATATAATTCATGACTGTTAAAAAAAAATAAATTTATCCATAGATAAAACAGAAAACAATTAAGATTGAGCTATCAATTTGTTTTTTGCTTAATATTCTAAAATTCTCAGTCAAATTAATCTTAACTAAACCGAATGATTAATTACACCGTGATCAATTATTATGAAATTTGTTGATGAATACCGCAGTGGGACTTTAGCCCAACAATATGCCCAAAAAATCGCCAAGATTACCAGCAAACCCTGGAAAATCATGGAAATTTGTGGCGGACAAACCCATTCCATTGTGAAATATGGAATTGATACCTTATTACCGAAAGAAATTACCTTAATTCATGGCCCAGGTTGTCCTGTTTGTGTCACCCCCATTGAGTTAATTGATTGTGCCCTAATAATAGCGAGTCTAACGGATGTTATTTTTTGTTCCTTTGGGGATATGTTACGAGTCCCTGGAACCCAAAAAGATTTACTCACAATTAAAGCAGCAGGGGGCGATGTTCGCATTGTTTATTCACCCTTAGATAGCCTTAAAATTGCTCAAGAGAATCCGAACAAACAGGTCGTATTTTTTGCCGTTGGCTTTGAAACCACCACGCCAGCAACCGCTATGGCAGTTTATCAAGGAGCAAAACAAGGAATTAAGAACTTTTCGTTATTGGTGTCCCATGTTTTAGTTCCCCCCGCCATGGAAGCCTTATTATCATCTCCTAATTGTGTTGTTCAAGGATTTTTAGCTGCGGGTCATGTTTGTACCGTCATGGGCTATCAAGCCTACGAACCCATTGCCCAAAAATATCAAGTTCCTATTGTTGTAACGGGGTTTGAACCCATTGATATTCTCCAAGGAATTTACCTCTGTATTCAACAATTAGAAGCGGGAAAAGTCTACTGTGAAAATCAATATATCCGGTCAGTACAACCCCAAGGAAACTCCTTAGCCCAACAATTAATCCAAGAAATTTTTGAAGTTGTTCCCCGTTCCTGGCGAGGCATTGGAGAAATTGCAGAAAGTGGCTTAGGATTACGAACAGAATATGCCGCCTATGATGCCTTAAAGCGATTTTCAGGTGCCTTAGCTGACCTTACCCCATCAACTGACCCAACCCCCTGTATTAGCGGGGAAATCATGCAGGGTTACAAAAAGCCTCATCATTGTCCCGCCTTTGGGACTCAATGTACCCCAGAAAAGCCATTAGGGGCCCCTATGGTATCCTCGGAAGGGGCTTGTGCCGCCTATTACCGCTATCGCCATCACCAAAAACCATCCCTGTGATCACCCAGGATTGCTGAAGGAAATATTACAAAATATTAAGAAACAATAGTGAATGTCAACACAATGCCAGAAAATAATTGGGTCAGGTTGCTTGGCAACATATAAAGTTGAAACACCAATCAGCAACCCTTTTTCGTATAAGATGTCAGCTTAAGAGCATCTAATTCATTTTATTGGGAGGAATCCATCAATGAGTATCGTCACGAAATCAATCGTGAATGCTGATGCGGAAGCCCGCTACCTCAGCCCTGGCGAACTAGATAGAATCAAGGCATTCGTCACCGGTGGTGCTGCTCGCTTACGCATTGCAGAAACCTTAACCGGAGCCCGTGAAAGCATTGTTAAGCAAGCTGGCGATCGCCTCTTCCAAAAGCGTCCTGACATCGTTTCTCCTGGTGGAAACGCTTACGGCGAAGAAATGACCGCAACCTGTTTACGGGACATGGACTACTATCTTCGTTTAATCACCTATGGAGTGGTTTCCGGTGACGTGACCCCCATCGAAGAAATCGGCTTAGTTGGTGTCCGGGAAATGTACAAATCCTTGGGAACCGACGTGGGTGCCGTTGCTCAAAGCGTTCGTGAAATGAAAGAAGTTGCCACAGGAATGATGTCTGCTGATGATGCGGCTGAAGCTGGTTCTTACTTCGATTATGTTATCGGTGCAATGGGCTAAAACGAGTTAGCCATTACCCAATATTTGTAAGACTGTTGAAGACTAGGCAAGATTAAGGAAGCAAAACTATGCAAGACGCAATTACCTCTGTCATTAATTCCGCCGACGTTCAAGGGAAATACCTTGACGGCTCTGCTATGGACAAATTGAAGACCTACTTCGCCAGTGGAGAACTCCGCGTGCGCGCAGCTAGTGTCATCAGTGCCAATGCGGCTGCGATCGTCAAAAACGCTGTCGCCAAATCCTTACTGTACTCTGATGTCACCCGTCCCGGTGGCAATATGTACACCACCCGTCGTTATGCGGCTTGTATTCGTGACCTCGACTACTATCTCCGCTATGCGACCTATGCCATGTTAGCTGGCGATACTTCTATCCTTGATGAGCGTGTACTCAACGGATTAAAAGAAACCTACAACTCTTTAGGTGTTCCCGTCTCCAGCACAGTACAAGCAATTCAAGCCATGAAAGAAGTAACTGCTAGCTTGGTTGGTGCTGATGCAGGGAAAGAAATGGGTGTTTATTTTGACCACATTTGCTCTGGCTTAAGCTAGAACAACTGATGATCACAACCGATTAAAAGGTTGTCCATTGGAGGTTCGGGAAGTCTAGAGTGAGTGCTAGCTGGTTAAAGGCTTAATCTTTGCTGCTAAAGATGAGTTTTGACGAACTAGTATTGACTCCTGACTCCCGAACTTTGTTGTATTCAGACAACAGTCAACAAAAATTTTTGACGAAAATTCGGAGAATTCAACCCATGAGAATGTTTAAAGTGACTGCTTGTGTCCCTAGTCAAACCAGAATTCGGACTCAGCGGGAATTACAAAATACTTACTTCACCAAATTAGTTCCCTATGATAACTGGTTTCGGGAACAACAACGCATCATGAAAATGGGCGGTAAAATCATCAAGGTACAACTAGCCACTGGTAAGCCTGGCACCAACGCTGGCTTACTGTAGAAATCAGCTAGTATCAGAAATTGTGAGTTTTCAACTCAACCAAAAGGAGGTCAATTGTGGCCTCTTTTTGCTTGGCTAAAAATTCCTAATAAGGATGTTAACTACAACAATAAATTTGGGAATCCTTAGAAAGAATAGGCTGTTGAAGCAACGCCATTTGTTGTAGCTCCTGATTTATCCTTATATAACCCTATATAACCCTTAACCCCGTCTTTTGATGGGGAGGGTTAACCCGAAAAAATTATGACTGTTTAATTCAACTATATATTCAAGAAACAAATGTCAAACAATCCCAAAACACAACCCCTTGATTTCGAGGCCACCATGATAGGCCAACAACAGTCTGACTTTGATGTCACCATTGTCGGCGAAGAATCACCCAATTTCGAGGCCACCATCATTGGGACAGAAAACAGGCAAGAAATACCCCATAGTTTTGAGGAAACCCCATCCTCAGATCTCATCAAGTTAAATGAAGCCCAATCTGCTGTTGTTGTCACCCTGGTTAATAAAATTCTCGCCAAAGCCGTCGAAAAACAGGCTACCCACCTCCAGATTGAACCCGAAGAAAACTTTCTCAGTATTCGCTATCGTCAAGGAGAGAGTTTTAAACCCCTGATAGATCCATTACCGAAAAAGTTCACCTCTGCCATTATCTCACGCTTAAAACTCATGGCAGAATTGGATATTACTCAACACCAAACCCACCAAAAAGGTCGAATTCGTAAACGAGGGGGCGGACGAACCATTCATTTTTCGGTTCAAACCCAACCCAGTTTCTATGGGGAAAAAGTTCTCATCCGCGTCTTAGATAGCGCGATTCAGCCTTTGAGCTTATCTCAACTCATTCCTGATCAGGTAATCAGAAAATCCTTTCAACCCGTGAATCATCGTTCCTCCGGATTATTATTAGTCACCAGTCCTCATAAAAGCGATCCGTCTGTCCTGCTTTATGGGTTGCTTTGGGAGGAAAATCGCAATCCCAAAGCCATCGCTACGGTGGAAGAATCCATGAGTTATATTCTGCCAGGAATTAAGCAAATTGAAGTGAATCCTGACACAGAACAAGACTATGCCGATGTGCTGCAATCCTTGGTAGGACAGGATAAACAGCGAATTATGGTAGATCGGCTCCCCGATCCCTCTGTGGCTCGGATGGTAGCAGAAATGGCCCGTAATGACCATTTTATGTTAACCAGTTTAAGGGCGGAGGATGGCATTACTGCGATCGCCTTGTTAAGTCAGATGGTAACGCCTAGCTTGTTGGCCGATACCCTAATTGGGGTGATTCATCAACATTCCGTCCGTTGTCTCTGTCCGACCTGTCGCACCGTTCATCAACCCAGTGCCGAGGAATTCGCGCACTGGAGAATTCCCCCAGAGAAACAAGCCCAAATCACCTTTTATCAAGCTCGTAGCTTAAATGAGACAGAGGTTGAACAAGCCAGAGAAAAGGGGCGACTGTGCCGACAATGTAACGGGAAAGGCTATCACGGGGAAATTCAACTCTACGAACTATTTCAAAGCACCCCAGCCCTAAGAACGGCGATCGCCCAAGGAGCAGAACGAGAAGTCCTCAAACAAGTTGCCTTATCAAATCAGGAAACATCGCCCCTAGAAGCAGGGTTAGGGTTAGTCTATCAGGGACAAACAACCTTGGCAGAATTAACGCGATTATTTCCTGATTATCTTCGAGCTTCTCTCCCCGATGAAGGGGGGATGATGTTACCCGGAGATGTCACTCAGCGATTAGCAACGGTAGAACAACTGTTAATGACTTTGACCCAAGAATTCCATCAACTCAAACAAGCATTAAACCCAACCATTTCCCCGGAAACCCCGTCAACCATGAAACCCCTGGATCAAGCGGAAGCTTTCAAAGAAACTGAGATCCCGATAGATTTGCCCCAAGAGATTGATCTTTGCCAAAAAACGATTACCTCTGGGGTTAGTTTTTATGAAGAATTAACAGATCCAGGAGACTGGGAGGCACTCAAACGAGAATTAGACCCCAATAAAGAAACCATTGCGGCGGATTTTTCTCCCGATCAAGACTTAGCCATGGGGGAAGGAAATAATCCGTTTAGATCTATCCCCGATCCTTGGTCTTGAATGAGTGACATTTGTCCTCATAGCTCTATCCCCCTTAGCCAAGACAGTGTAAACTGACTTTGCTGCAAATTTAAGTATGTGTCATGGAACTAGAATATCCTGAAGATCTTCGATACTTAGACTCCCACGAATATGTTCGGTTAGATGGAGAAATTGCCACCATTGGCATTAGTGAATATGCCATTGATCAACTGGGTGATCTGGTCTTTTTAGAATTGCCGGAAGTCGGAGATTCCCTAGAAATTGGGGAAAGCTTTGGACACATCGAATCTGTCAAAGCGGTAGAAGATCTCTACCCCCCGGTTTCAGGAACGGTAATTGAACGCAATGAAGCGATGATTGATGAGCCAGAACTAATCGCCGATGATCCCTATGGAGATGGATGGTTACTCAAAGTTCGGGTGGAAAATCCTGATGATGAATTGGATGATACCTTAACGGCGACAGAATATCGCGCTCAGGTAGAAGGGGAGGAATAAGAATATTAATTGAGGTGCTTGTGAATAAATTTTACTCTTTGATCTAGGGGATAGGGGATAGGGGATAGGGAAAAGCAATGACTTCTTAACACCTAACCCTCAACCCCTAACACCTACTTACTCAGTCCTACTAAGGGATGATCATGGCGTTTAATCCGGCATTTTCTAAACTTTGATAGGCTTTTTCGGCATTCTCTTTACTACTAAAAAGGCCAACTTGTAACATTGAACGTCCCTTGTAAGACGTAGCAAAGGCATCAGGATAAAGCGATCGCACGCGAGATTGCTCACTATTATTATTCGCGGCCACAATGACTCTATATCCTTGGACGGCGACGGTTTTTGGTGTTCCGGTTGGGGTGGAGCGAGAGAGAGAACCGACAACATTAGACAGGTTATTCCGTCCTGAATTCGTGGCGTTGGGTGGGGGAGGCGGTACAACCCCACTGGTAGTTTTGACAGGGGGAGGGGTTAGGGGTGGGAGATCGGAAAAAGCCGGTAAAGGAGGGGGTTCACTGGAAGTTTGGGAGTTGGGGGGCGGCGGTAAGGTATTGCGGGAGGGGATGGAAGGGGGAAGAGGTTGAGGGGAAACCGATGAGGTAGGGGGTTCGTTTTCTGCGGTAAAGGTGAGTTGTTGAAGGGGTTGACTGGATTCGGTTTCAGTGTTACTAATCGTCAATGGAGAGTTATTATTCGCCATTGAAGGGGGTTGAGATTGGATCGCGGCACTATCCCCAGTTAAATAGACATGGCCTAAGACTTGACCCCCATAAGCGCGTTTAGTAAATCGCCAAGCGGGATCAAGATCTATTTTTAGAAATCCTGATGCTATACCGTGGGTTCTCCCGATGACTATTTCGGGTTGACTCAGGTTGGTGCGATGAGTTCCCACTAAAACTAATTCTCCGTTCCGTTCGACAATTCTTAACAGGTAGTCTAATCCGTAATCTTCTCCATCGACTCTGATTGAATAACCGTTGCTATCGGTACTGCGTTCACAACTTCCGGTAAAGTTAAAGTTGAGGAGTAATGGCTCGACTGTAATGGGATTAGAACCATTTTCACTCCAACATTGTCGTTGTCCTGGAATTTGACGCACAATCAATAGATCGTATTTATTTTCTCCATAAGGTCTAGTAATAGCAATAAATTCATCTTGGTTTACTTCTTGTTGCTCAAAGGGTGATGCTTGAGCGGGAAAATGAGGAATTATATTAATAAGTGCAAAGGTGGTAACAGTGGCTAATTTGCCAATGAGTGTGAGTTTCATAGTCCTTATGATGACAGCTTGAAAACATTAAAAGTTTGGCGCGAGTAAAGCGCGTTAATGTCTGCGATCTTGACGTAGCTTATGGGGAGAATGTTGCTAAGGGGGGACAGTGGAAATTTTGTCTACTATTTGCAAGAAGAAGTTAGATGTACGGATAAATAGCCTAAAAAAACAATAATTAAAAATTAATAAAAGGACTCACATCACTAGCAGAACATCCCGAAAGTGCGGCTAAATTAATTGGTTTTCTATCGAGACTAGAAGGAACATAAGTATAAGCTAAATCTACACCTTTCCCATTAACAGAAACTTGCCAAAAATCTTGATAACCGACGGTTCCTATACCGACTGATTCAATCATAACAGCTTGAGGAACTTTGTCACCACAGGGTTCACAAAAAAGATAAATTTGTTGATTTAGGTTTAAAAATGAGATAGCTTTTAACCCTTGTTCTTTTTCAACATAAGAACATTGATCTGCATAAGCAGACTGACTGATTAAAAAGGTTGATATAATGCTTAAGGTGGCAATTTTTAATGGTTTCATGATACTAACTTACTAAACTTAATTGTGATCCTTGATTGGTTTTATACACTTCGATTCGATGTTGAAATGCCTCCTTAAATTGAGGCATATGGGTAACAGCTAGAATACAGGAAAAATCAGCCGCGATCGCATTAATTGCTGCCACTAAACGCTCACAACCTTCTGTATCTTGGGTTCCAAATCCTTCATCAATAATCAACATTTGTAAAGAAGTTCCTGCCCGTTGTGCTAATAATTTAGCTAAGGCTAAACGAACCGAAAAATTAATCCGAAAAGCTTCACCACCGGAATAAGTTTCATAGGCACGGGTTCCTTTTACATCAGCAATAATAATATCTAAAGTATCTATTAGTTTAGCAGATTTTTGACGAGAATTGCTACCTTTTCCTGCCCTTTGTGTGATAAATTGTATATGGAGTTGATTGCCTGTTAAACGGGATAAAACTTGGTTGGTTTCTGCTTCCAATTGGGGTAAAACATTTTCAATCATTAAAGCTTGAATGCCATTTTTCCCAAAGGCTTTAGTTAATTCTTGATAAATTCTATATTGTTTACGAACTTCTTTAAGTTGTTGTGTTTGTTCCTGAGATTGTTGTTTCAGGGTATCTAATTGAGATAAAGATTGTTCTAATCTTCCTTTTTGGGCTAATAATTCATCTAAATTTTGTCGCTGAGTCTGAATCTTTTTCTCTAGGGTTATAATTTCCTGACGATTATCTTTAATCTTTTCAAAATTTTCGGATAATTGCTTAATTTCTTGTTGTATTTTTCCTTGATATTTTCGATTTGTTTGTAATCTATTTTCAATAATGTTTAGCTGTTCTTGTAATTTAGGATATTGCTGTTTAGCTTCCTGTAATTTTTGATAACTAATCACCAAACATTGAGATTGACGAATATAGTTAGATAGTTTTTGATGATGAGATCTATCATAACCTAATTCTTGAAGAGCTTGTTCAACTTGATTAATTTTTTGTCTGACTTCTGAATCAGAATCTAATTGTTTAAGCTGAGTTTGTAACTGAGAAAGTTGTTTAATTAACCTTGGTTTTTGCTGATTAATAATCCCTTGATTCCGGATTGCTTCCTCAATTTTAGCTTGCTTAATTTCTGCCCATCGCCATCGTTCCACTTCTCCTCTTGTTAACCCATGAGTTTGCTCATCATAGTTAAGTTGCTGTGATTTTTGAGTGATTATTTTGAGTTCTGATTGTAATTCTAATCCGTAGGTTTCTAAAGTAATAAATTTCTCAATCTTCCCTTTTTCTTGTTGAACTTTCCTTAACTTTATTTTTACTTCCCCCGCTTGATCAAGTTGTGCTTCTATTTGTCCAAATTCTTGCTGTAATCTTACAGAGGATTTTACTTCTTTTTCTAATTGTTGATATTCAATTTGTAAGGACTGAATTTCTCTTTTACTCACGGACATTTGTTCCCGCAACAGCCAAATTTGGTCTTGAATTTCTTGCTGTTGTTTGTGAGTTTTTCCAATCACATGATGACGGTGATGTTCGTCTAATTCTTGTTCGCAAAGGGGACAAGCTGATTCAGGAATTTCTAATAGATTTAATTTCTGTTGTAATTCTTCTATTTTTTCTTCATAACTACGTTGATTTACTTTTAATCTCTCTTGCAAAACCTGTCTTTCTTGTGTTTTTTCTTGCACCCGTTTTTGATAAACTTTCTTTTTATCAATTTCTTGAATTTTAGTATCAATATTAATGGCAAGTTCTCGTTTAGCAGGGATTTTCTTAAGTTCTTCTAAATACTGCTTTTCTAGGATTTCAAGTTGTTCCAACTTTGCAGTTAAATTGGCTTTGATTTTTTCAAGTTCAGTCTCTAAGGTTTGTTTTTGTTTCAGTAAAGGAGTTACTTTATGTTGTAATTGATCTAATTGTTGTAATCGTTGACGATGGTGATATAATTTCTTTAAGGCTGATTGTACTTCTTCTGAACGATTTAGAATTTGCTGTAGATCTTTTTCTTGTTCTGCTAAATGTTCTAAACGGGTTTGTATTTGTCTTATTTGTAATTGTAGCTGATTATTTTGTCTTAAAATGTCTTGTTCTAGTTCTTGTCTTTTTTGTTGTAAATCTTGATATAATTGGAATTGCTGAGATAAGCTTTCTTCTTCCCTCTGAAATTGCAGCAATTCTTGATATTTATGGTTAATTTCTCCTTCTTGATCGAGAAATTGTTTTTGTTTAGTCCATTGGTTCGTTAATTCTAATTTTTCTTGAGTCAGTCTTTTTTCATCTTGTTGTAAACTTCGCTGTTTATTTTGTTGCCACCCTAATTGTTCTTCCCAAGTTTTACGCTGACTTTCTTCCTGTTGTAATAGTTGTAATTTTTGACGTTCTTCTGCTTGTAAAATTTGCAAACTTTCTAATTCTTTTACCAAGATTTTTTGTTGTTTTTCAATTTCTTTTTCTTGAGAAATTTGCTGTTTTATTCCCGATAAATTTATCTCAATTTGTTCAGATTGTCCCTTATATTGTTTTGATAAATCCTTCGCTTTACTCGCTAATTCTTCATATTGTTCAAGCTTTAATAAATCCGCTAAAATCTGCTTTCTTTGTGTAGGGGGACGTAACATAAATTCATCAGCCCTTCCCTGTCGTAAATAGGCTGAATTAATAAAAGTATCATAATCTAATTTCAAAGTAGAAATAATTTTCTCTTGAGTTGCTCTAATTCCCTTGGCAGTTAATGATAAGAAATCTCCGGCACTTTCAATTTGAAAATCTAAAGAACTATTACTTTTTCCCCGTTGACGACTGCGAATAATTCGATAAATTTGTTGATTACTAATAAACTCAAAATCAACCCGCACATAATCGACCCCGGTATGGATAATATCCTCCTCTGTAACTGCCCGACTTTTACCCCAAATCACCCAGGTAATAGCTTCAAGTAGAGAAGATTTTCCTGCCCCATTTGCACCACAAATACAGGCGGTATGTAACCCCCGAAAATCAAGGATAGCATCCCGATAACTAAGAAAATTTTTGAGGCTAAGTTGCAAAGGAATCATGTTAGCTAGTCAAGTAAAAATAGCTACCTAATTATCGTAGTGCCAACGTACTGTTATTTAGTTTAACTAGATTTCTCTCCATAATTCTAGTCTTTCTCTTTAAACTGTTACAATTATTTATAATCTAGAAAAGTCTTACCTGATAGATGTGAAAAAATAGGGGTATTATTATGTCAAAGGTTGGGGCAGGAATCATCTCACCACGAAAATCTAGTAATTGGACAATAACGAGATAAGCAACGGCTAAAAAAATAGAAATCGCTCCAGTAATAATGGCGACAAATTTACCTTGATTCATTAGTTATTTTTTTCCTCGGATTAAATGGGTTAATATCTACAGTAACACAGCCTTCTAGGCTGTAACAAGTAAGACTGGTGCTATATTCAATTCCCTCAATAACAGCTTGTCGAAGTATGCTTATAAAAAGAGCGTTAAATGTTAGAATGGTTATGCTAACAAACCGAAGTAATTTAATTAACGAATGACTGAGACAATATTCAGTAAAATTATTCGTCGAGAAATTCCTGCTAATATTATCTATGAAGATGATTTGGCCCTAGCGTTTACCGATATTAATCCGCAAGCCCCTACTCATATTTTAGTCATTCCTAAACAGCCTATTCCTAAGCTAGAAGACGCAACGCAAGCAGATCAAAACCTTTTAGGACATTTGCTATTAACTGTTAATAAAGTGGCAAAACAAGTCGGCTTAAAAAAAGGCTATCGCGTTGTCATTAATAATGGGGAAGATGGGGGACAAACCGTTTATCATCTCCATTTGCATATTTTAGCGGGTCGTTTTATGACTTGGCCTCCTGGTTAGAAACCATTTTGAAATATTTATTTTTTCAGCCCTAAACCCTCAAGGGTTAGGCTAGATAAACAAAGCCCGCAAAGGCGGGCTTATGTCTCAATATTAATCGGTTTTAACCTAGTAAAACACATCTAAATCTATGGCTTTGGAACCCCCAATTTTTATCTGCTTTAATAAGCTTTCTAGTTGAATCCAAACTAAAGCAGCAATAAAAATGGTCATGGGTAAAGCAATAGAATAGGAAAGCCAACGATCAAAGAGAAAAATCTCTAATCCTGCGGATAAAAAGACACAAATTCCTACACAAATTCCAAGAAAAGGTAACTGTAAACCCGAACCTTTTAACATCTGATTAGCTGGTTTTTTCAACAATTCTTTGACATTCATTTTTAGGGTGGCTTCAAAGGCTAAACCACAGGTTAGTCCCGTAAACAAGCCAACAATTAACAAAAAATAAGGCGGTTCAGGTAAGTAGTACATAAAAGGCAGGTCGTGAATTAAACTAATTTAGTGGCTGTTAGTTGTATTGGGGAGAATCGCCGCTACACCGACTGTAGACAGTTCTCGCAGGGCATTAATTGCAGCATCAAATAAATGTTGTGGCTTAAGATCATCGCTAATTAAAGCCCAAATTCGTTGAACTTCTTCTGTGTGTAATCGATCATCTTCTGTTAAGGCCAACAATAATTGATGACGCAAATATCTTCCTTCATCAGACAAGATATATTGTAATCCTAATTGTGCCGTTGGTAACAAGTCAAATTGTTGATCAGAACGGGCAATGGCGATCATATTTTCTAATCGTTGCCATTGGAATTTACCGTCTTTAAATAAGACTTCTAGTAACCGTTTTCTTAGTTGGGGAGACTCTCCCGTTAATAAACGTCTTGCCACATAAGGATAGGCAACTTCAACAATTTTGAAATCAGGATCTAAACTGAGTGCTAACCCCTCTTGAGTGATTAAAGATCGAATAATTAGAGCAAATTTTGCGGGAACTCGGAAGGGATATTCATACATCAATGCCGAAAAATCATCGGTGATGGTTTTGAAGTTAAAATCCCCTACACTTTGGCCGATCGCATTGCCTAAAACCTTTTCTAAGGCAGGAATAATGGGCTTAATATCTGTATCTGGGGTTAAAAAACCAAGATTAACAAAGTCTTGCGCTAAGGCATCATAATCTTGATTAATGAGTTGAACAACTGAACTGGCAATGGTTTCTTTGGTATCTTCTTCTAACTGATCCATCATGCCAAAATCAATATAAGCCATACGTCCATCTAGGGTGGCAAATAAGTTTCCAGGGTGAGGATCGGCATGGAAAAATCCATGTTCTAGCAGTTGTTTTAGACCTGAAGTAACACCGATTTTAACAATTTCGTAGGGGTCAACTCCGGCGGCTTTAATTTGTGCCGTATCGGTTAATTTATACCCTTGAATCCACTCTAAGGTTAAGACGCGATCGCCACTATATTGCCAGTAGATTTTGGGGACTTTAACATCTTTATCATTTCGGAAGTTTGCCGCAAATTTCTCGGCATTTTTTCCCTCATTAACATAGTCAATTTCTTCAAACAGCTTGATGCCAAATTCATCAATAATCAGGGTTAAATCATGGCCTAAATTAAGGGGTAAAAAGCGACCAAATTGACAAGCAGACCAACGCATTAAAAAGAGATCGCGGGTTAAAGTCGGTCGTAAGTTGGGCCGTTGTACCTTCACGGCTACTTCTTCCCCTGTGTGTAAGACAGCCCGATAAACTTGACCTAAACTGGCCGCGGCTACAGGATGGGGTGAAATTTCTCGATAAGCTTCATCAATGCTGGTTCCCAGGGATTTCTTAATGATGGCGAAAGCGGTATCATTATCAAAGGGCGGGAGCTGATCTTGAAGCTTGATCAGTTCCCCTAAAAAGTCGGGACGGATCAAGTCAGGACGGGTTGACAGTGCTTGACCGACTTTGATAAAAGTGGGGCCGAGACGGGTGAGAATTTCCCGCAATTCGGCGGCACATTTCTGTTTATTGTCTTTGTCGGCACTAAACCAGTGATGCCACTGGAGATGGATCAGAAACCAACCGAAAGACCAGATAATGGTTACGGCCCGCCAGATGACGTACCAAGGGCGAAAACTGTAATAACGGGCGATGGCCGCAGGGTTATACTTTTTCAATTGTTGGATGTTGGAACTAGATTTTGATAGTTCTGGTTGTTGCCAATTCACAAGCTTTAACTAATGCCTCTGAACTCGAAAGGATGGAAAAAAAGAGATCTTAAAGATTGATATACAAAAATATAAATATCTTAACTTTTTATTATGACTGATTTCCCTTGTCTTCGCAATATTTCTTAATCAAGAATCCAAGATCTTGCTGAGAATCATGGGTTTTTGCGGGGAAAAAACGCCCCTACTGGGTAACGGAATGTAGCTGATTGGGGTTAAGATTGGCATGAACTACCTGGCCATCTCGAAACCAGATCACCCGTTGAGAATGGCGAGCCACTTCTGCTTCATGGGTGACGACGACAATGGTAATGTTTAGCTGATTGAGTTCCTCAAAAATCTCTAAGATTTCGTCAGTTGTGCGAGAGTCTAGGGCCCCTGTTGGTTCATCGGCTAGGAGTAAAATGGGATCGTTAACAATAGCGCGGGCAATAGCCACCCGTTGTTGTTGCCCCCCTGAGAGTTGATTAGGCTTATTGTTAATACGATTCCCTAATCCCACTTTTTCTAGGGCTTCTAGGGCGCGATCGCGGCGTTGTTGAGGAGGAATGCCCGCGTAGATCATCGGCAAAATGACGTTTTCTAGGGCTGTCATTTGGGACAAGAGATGGAATTGTTGAAAAACAAAGCCAATTTTCCCGTTACGGATGGCGGCGAGTTCCGAGTCAGGCAACCGAGATACGTCCAGATTATCTAAATAATAGCTTCCTGATGTGGGGCGGTCAAGACAGCCAATAATATTCATCAAAGTAGATTTTCCTGAGCCTGATGCCCCCATAATGGTGCAGTATTCCCCTTTTTCGATGCTTAGATTAATGTTATCTAGGGCCTGCACGATGGTATTACCACTCCCATAGACTTTTGTGATTTTTTCGAGGCGAATAATAATGGGATGATAAAGGGGAGAGGGTTTGTTCGTTTGGGGACTGTTTTGGGTTAGGGAAAGACTGTCTGAAGTCATGATGATCTTGAGGACTTTGTTGTCTTTTTATGATAACATAAATTCTTGATTTTTGTTGGTTAACTATTCACTATTATCTTGCAGAAAATGTCTAAATTTTATCCTAACTTAACCCCGGAATTAATGCAGTTTATTGAGGAACAAAAAATCTTCTTTACAGCGACAGCACCCACGGAGGGAAGGATTAATTTATCTCCGAAAGGAATTGATACTTTTCGCTGTTTAGATGAGCAAACTGTGGGTTATCTTGACTTAACAGGGAGTGGTAATGAAACCTCTGCTCATCTCGAAGAAAATGGACGCATGACGATCATGTTTTGTAGTTTTTCGGATAAACCTTTAATTCTTCGTCTCTATGGTAATGGCCGAGTTATTCGTCCCAGAGATGAAGCCTGGGACAATTTTTCGGGTTATTTTTCTTCTTTTCATGGACAACGACAAATTATCTTATTAACCCTTAATTCTGTGCAGACTTCCTGTGGGTTTGGTGTACCAATTTATGAATATCAAGAAACCAGAGAATTATTAATGGAATGGGCGGAGAAAAAAGGAAAAAATGGAATTTATGATTATTGGGCAAAGAAAAATCAACAGAGTATTGATGGTTTACCAACTAAGTTATTAAGCTAATTCTTCTTCACCAATATCGGGGAGAGGAAGGGGACTATCTTTGGGCGATCAAATGTACTCAATAATGTAACTAAAACTTATTTAACCGTTTAATGCTAATCAACAATTAATCAATTAAAATTTAATTATTTATGACCATTCTTGATCAATAACTCATCGTGATTGAATTTGTGCAAACTCGCCTACTTTCATCCAAAATAGTACAATTATTTACCCGTACTATCATCAAATGGCAACGAGACGAATGCTTAGAGATGGGAGCAGCACTATCTTATTATGCTATCTTTTCCCTCTTCCCTATCTTACTGGTTATTCTCAGTATTACAGGGTTAATTCTCGGCCCCTATACCAGTGCTTATAGTCAGATTTTAACCTTTGCTAAAGGGGCTTTACCTCTGGAAGCGTATAAAATAGTAGAAAGTACCTTAGTCCACCTCAATGAGAGCAGTTTAGGGGCGGGATTAATTGGTTTTGCTATTTTATTTATTACGGCAAGTCGTATTTTTAATGCCTTAAATCGAGCCGTAGATAAAATTTGGAAAGTTCATGAAAATAGAATTATTCGTGATGGTTGGATTTGGCAAGTCATTGACTTTATTAAAAATCAAATTGTGGCTTTCTTACTGGTACTAAGTACAACCGCTTTAATCTTAATTTCCCTATTGTCTAATATTGCTTTAAAAATAATTTTAAAACTCCTCAAAGATGTAGAACAAATGGTTAGCTGGTTTAAAGTAGATGAAGCATTACTTTGGAATACTTTACAAGTTGGCGTTACATTTTTGCTTTTAACGTTAGTCGTTATGGTATTATTTAAGACTCTGCCTTCTCCAAGAGTCAAATGGGGCGATATTTGGTTAGGTGCTTTAATTACTGTTAGCTTATTTTCCTTGCTTCAGGGTTTAGTTGGAAGTGGCGTAATTCGTATTGGTGAACAATTCCAAGCTTATGGGGTAATTGGGGGGTTTATGGTATTATTATTTTGGATTTATATAATTTGTCAAATCTTTTTTTTAGGGTGTGAATTCACCTATGTTTATACTCATTTATTTGGCAGTCGTCGTCATAAATAACTAATAAAGTGTCTGCCATCAAGACATATTTTCACGATCATAAGAACTAGATTTAAACTATAGTTGATAAATTTAGAAAAATCTAACTTCCTCCATAGCTTTTAATTAATTTCGCTAATTTTTGTGCGCTATCTATCACTGCTAAACTTTCAGATTTTTGTGACATTTCTTGTAGCTTATCTTTGTTTTTTAATAAATCTAACACCGATTCGGTTAATTTTTCAGCAGTTAATTCTTGCTGAGCATAAACATAAGCTGCTCCTGCTTCAACAAACACCTTAGCATTGTAAGATTGATGATCTTCTGCTGCAAAAGGATAGGGAATTAAAATAGCAGGAGTGTGAGTAATCGCTAACTCAGTTAATGTCCCTGAACCCGCACGACTTACCGCCAAATTTGCCCGTTGTAAAAGTCCCGCCATATTCTCATAAAAAGGCAAAGAAATGTATTGAGCATGGGTAAAACTATCAACATCAGGGTCATTATTTCCCGTTAAATGTACCACATAAGCCCCCAATTCTAACCAAGCAGGAACAGATTGACGCACCAATTGATTGACGGATACGGCCCCTTGAGAACCACCTACAACCACAATTAAAGGGGCATTTTCAGGGATATTTAAGTCTAAAGGTTGTTGGGGTGTATAAAATTGCGATCGCACAGGGGTACTAACCCAAATTGTCGGAGTCTGGGGCAAATATTTTGCTGTTCCTTCAAACCCCAAAGCAACCGTGTCACAAAAACGACTTAAAAGCTTTGTTACCTTACCAGGAATAAAATTAGATTCATGAAGAATTGCGGGAATTCCTGCTAAACGGGCGGCTAAAATAGCAGGACTAGCAATATATCCCCCTGTGGTAAATACTAAGTCAATTTGCTGCTGTTTTATCAACTTTCTGACTTGAAAAATTGACCCAATTAACCCGAAAACAATCTGTAACTTTTTAAGGGGAGAACGAGTTTGAAAGCCTTCGACTGAGATAGTATGTAAGGGATAGCGATCGCCGACTAAAGTTTGTTCCAGACGGTCAGGAACCCCCAACCATTCAATCTGGTAATCCGGTAAATTTTCTGCAACAGCAAGGGCCGGAAATACATGGCCCCCTGTCCCACTCGCAGCAATTAATAAACGAACCATAAGCACAAAATTTTCGTTACAATAAGCCAGAAATCCTGTATTGTAAACCAGGATACCCCAAACAAGGTAGACGGATGATGTATCGACGTTGGTTCCTCTCGATTGTACTCGGTTTTGGATTGAGCTTAGGGGGTCATTCCGCACTCCGTGCGGAGAGTCCTGACAAGGCCCCCATTGAATTAAAGTCCCTCATCACCCAAATTGATGCAGCGGCCAATCGACAGGACATGGAACGGATAAAATCTTTGTATAGCGATCAGTATGTCACGGCTGATGGGTTGATGTTAGGCGAATTTTCCCAAGGGTTACAAAAGCTGTGGAAAGATTATCCCAATTTGGAATATAAAACTGAACTTTTGTCCTGGGAAAAAGATGGCAAAGGTTGGGTTGTTGAAACTGTCACAATGGTTACAGGAACCAGTGAAAAAAATGCGAGAAAGGTTCAATTAGAGGCAAAAATTAAATCCCGTCAAACCTTTCAGGATGACAAACTGATTCGTCAAGAAATTCTCTCAGAAGAAACTAAACTTACCTCTGGTGAACATCCGCCAAAAGTTATGGTAAACGTACCAGAAACGGTAAAACTTGGGGAAGCTTTTGATTTTGATGTCATTGTAGATGAACCTTTGACCGATGAATTATTAGCGGGTATGGCCATGGCTGAAAAAATTGATTCTGATCGCTATTTAGAACCGTCAAAAATGGAATTAGAATTATTACAATCTGGGGGACTATTTAAACGAGTTCCGGCGGAAGATAAAGCCCAAAATCGTTGGCTTTCTGCTATTTTAGTCCGCAGTGATGGCATTGTCTTAATTACTCGTCGGGTTCGTGTTATTCCTTAACATTATAATCGATCAGATCAAGCAGTAGGAAAAAGGCAAAACCCCATTAAGTTATGTCATTTTGCCTCCCTTATTTATCTTGATCTGATGTTTTTATGATTTGAGTTGGGGTGACTTCAAAAATCACTTCAAAAGAATGTTCTAATTCATTTTTTAAGCGTGTTTCTACTATTTTGACTTCATTGGGTTCAATCGGATCAACTGATCGCACCTTAACTAACACAACAGGAGGCTGTTTACGCCAGTTAATACTCACATTAAAAACTTTAACATCTCGCCGATTGACTAGGGAGCGTGTGACTAAAATTTCTTCAATGGAATCATGAATTTTTGCTTTACTAATTAATTGCCAAAAACTAATCCCTAAAGGGATGGCTAACAGCATAATTAAAATTAGCGAAACCCCCCAAGATAAGGTTCTGGCTAACTCATTACTTTTGGCATATCCTCCTAAAAAATAGATAATAACACAGGCTAAATTAATGCCAATTAAATTAGTTAAATAAAGTAGGCCGGCCCCTGATGCAATTTGCCATTCTCCTTGAGCTAACGCGAGGCCAACAACACAAAGAGGTGGCATTAAAGCAACGGCGATTGCTGTACCAGGAATCGCATCTCCAACAGAAGGACGAATCTTCGCATAACCACTAACTCCCCCCGCGAAAATCGCAATTAATAAGTCAATTAAGGTTGGTTGTGTTCTCGACAAAATTTCTCCGCCAAACTCAGGAATAGAGACAATTAAACCAACAATCCAAGAACAAACAATAGATAAAAAAGTCCCGATAAAAATAGCATTAAAACTACGACGTAATAGCTCAATATCTCCTTCTAAGGTAGCAAAGGAAAAACCCCGTAATGGTAACATTAATGGAGCAATAATCATCGCCCCAATAATCACGGCTGCACTATTAATAATTAATCCCAAAGTAGCAATTAAACAGGAACCAAGACTGAGAATTAAATAATTTTGGGTTAATTGGGATTCTTGAAATAATGATTCTCTAAGTTGCAGGATAGGAATTGCTCCTAACCCCATTTTTTTAATGATTTCCCAGCTTCTTTTCATATATATTTTTGGGTTTAAATGAATAAGCTTTAACTTATTCTAAATGTTATTAAAATCATCAGTCTAATTCATGGTTAATACAGTTTGCTTAAGGTGGCCATCTTCCAATTCAACTATCCGATCAGCTACATCTAAAATGCGGTTATCATGGGTAACAATTAAAATGGTGCATCCCTGTTCTTTGGCTAATTTTTGCATAATATTGACCACATCATGACCGGATTTACTATCAAGAGATGCCGTCGGTTCATCTGCTAATACTAGCTGAGGATGACTCACTAAAGCGCGGGCGATCGCAACTCTTTGTTTTTGTCCCCCTGAAAGATTTTGCGGATAATAGTTAAGGCGATCGCTTAATCCTACAGCTTGTAACATTTCGATGGATTTTTGTTTAATTTCTGCCCTGGAATATTGGGGGTGTAATTCTAAGGACATTTGGACATTTTGTCTCGCTGTTAAGCATTCTAAAAGATTATGAGATTGGAAAATGTAACCAATATTACGGCGAATTTTTACTAACTGATTTTTCTTCGCGCCTACTATTTCTTGTCCTAAGACTTTAAGACTTCCCGTTTGGGCAGATCGTAAGCCTCCCATTAAGGTTAATAAGGTGGTTTTTCCTGAACCTGATGGCCCTTTTAAAATGACAACATCTCCTGATTTCAGGGTCAAATTAATCTGAAAAAGAATTTGTTTTCTGAGTTCTCCTTTTCCAAAATAATGATCTAAATTTTGAATCTCAATCACAGGTTTGTTATTCATAATTTATAGTTTAAAAGATATCTGCTGGATCAGCCGCCCGTAATTTACCCACAGCAATCATTCCTGAGACACAACACATAATAATTGTTAAAATTAAAACTGTAATCGCCCTAGATGTTACCATCATGATTGGTAATCCGGTGGCTTTAGCCGCATTATAATATAGTAACATCGAAAAAGATAAACCGGGAAGAAAGCCAACTAATCCTAAGATAATGGCTTCTTGAAATACAACCGTTAAAAGATAAAAATCGGTGTATCCCATGGCTTTTAAGGTGGCATATTCTGGTAAATGATCGGCGACATCTGTATACAAAATCTGATAAACAATCACTGTCCCTACCACAAAACCCATAATGGTTCCTAGGGTGAAAATAAAGCCAATTGCTGTCCGATTTTTCCAGTAACTTTTCTCATGTTGAATAAATTCTTTTTTTGTATAAAAAGTAATGTCTTCACTAGCAAAATTTGTTCGCAAAAACTGTAATACTTCTGCTATATTTCCATCCGGTTTTAATTCAATTACCCCAATATCAATTAAGCCCTTTTCTCGCTCAGGAAATAAGCGCAAAAAATTAATATCACTGGTGACAATAGTTCCATCAGCACCAAAAGAAGTCCCCACAGCAAAGAGTTCTCCCACTTTTATCTGTCTGTTTCCTACTTCAACTTTGACTGTTTTTCCTGAATTAAATAACTCAGGAATAGGGCCAAACTCTTTCCGAGAAAGCCGATCAAATAAAACCGTATCCTGTTGTTTTGTCAAGGATATATTTTCGGTAATTCCTGGCAATTGAATAACATTTTTATCAGGATTTAAGCCGACAACAAAAACAGTGCGAGTTTTCCTTTCTATGGGATTTTTCCAAGGTGAAAGACCAATATATATTGGAGTAACATTTTGGACTTTATCAACACCCAAAACATCATATAATCTTCGTTGGGAAAAACTTCTAATTCCCGTTAGACTATCGGTTTTAGAATTGAGGATAAAAATATCACCTTGTAAACTTTCATGCAGTCGCACAGAACTATTAAATAAAGCATCCCTAAACCCTAACTGCATAAACATTAAAACATCAGCAAATCCAATTCCCGCTAAGGCAACTAATAAGCGGGTTTTTTCATGGGTTAATTGTAACCAAGAAAGGGGTGTTTTCATGATAATTATAACTGAATTTCTGTGATAACTTTGGCATAAGTTAATCCCGAAACTTTTTGACTTGCTTCTGGGGTTAATAGGATTTTTACTTCAACTACTCTGACATCAACATCAGCAGCAGGATCAGTATCTAAAACATCTTTTTTCCCAATTTGTAAACCTATATTATTAACGGTTCCTTCTAATTGCCCTGCAAAGCTATTATTATCACTTTTTATGAGGGCTTTTTGCCCAATTTTAACCTGATTAATTTCGCTTTCATATACCTCGGCAATGACCATCATTTGCTCGGTTTTTCCTAGTTCCACAATGCCGTTAGTATCGTCAGCTTTTTCCCCTGGATAAGTATTGATTTTCAAGATTTGTCCAGCGAGGGGAGACTTAATATAAACTAAGTCTAAATCAGCTTTGGATTCTTGTAATTTTGCCATCGCTTGATCCACTTCTGCTTGGGCTTTTTGCACATCAACTGGACGCACTTCAGCAATACGATTTAAGGTTGCTTTCGCCGAGGAAATTTCTTGGGTTAAAGTATTAATATCTTGACGAGAACTGGCTTTTTCTGCAATAATTTGTTCCGTTAAAGTATTGACAGTTTTCTTCAGCTTTTCTTGCCCTTCTAGTAAACTTTTTTCCGATTGTTCTAATTTGAGTTGACGCTGATCTAAGTCTGATTGAGAAATTACCCCATCTTGGGCTAAATTTTCATATCTTTGATAGTCCCTTTGAGCATCTTTTAATTCTGCTTCTAAGCGTTCAATTGTCGCTCTTTGCTGTTGTTTTTCTCCCTCTAATTCCCTTTCTAATTGAGCAATTGTTGCTTGATTTGTTGCCATTTTTCCACTTAATTCAGCCTCTAATTGTTTAATAGTGGCTGCTTGGGCTTCAATTTCTCCAGTTTTGGCCCCTGCTTGAATAATATTTAAGTTTGCTTGGGCAACTTTTACCTGTTCTTTTGCTGCATTGAAGGCGGCTTGTTTTTGGTTAATCGTATCTAAAATGGCAATGGTTTCTCCTACTTTTACCTTATCCCCTTCTTTGACTAATAATTGTTTAATTTTGGCCCCTCCTTGGGTGGGTGGTGGTGCGAGTTTGATCACTTCTCCGTAGGGTTCGAGTCTTCCTAATGCTGAAATGGCTTGTTTTTTGGGGGGGTTAACCTCTGTGGTAACAGATGACTCTGGGGACTCATTACGGCTGATTTTCAGGGTATAAATGGCCGTTGTTCCAATTAAGCATAATCCTAGGAGAGAAAGGGCAATTATCCAAGGTTTGCCCTGTTTCGGGAAAAGGGATTTTTTCAACTCTGTTGCTTGTCCCATCTGTGTTTACCAAAATTCCTGTCAAGGTTATACTAGACTGTACGGTTTGATTATAGCGTTTTTTTTGAATCTGTCATTATGGTTGTAAGGGTTAACGGCCGTTAACCCTTACAGAATTAAAATTAAGTTATCTTCCAGGAAGACCGATATACCAAAAATAGGTGGCCATAGGAATGGCAGTGGCTAACACTAATAAAACAATCACCCAAGTAGTCGCATTTGCGTCGTCGGTGTCTTCTGCACTGGTAAAAGTGCTTTCGATGTTAATTTCCTGAGTCGCTGGGGGGCCGGGATCTGGATTACCTGATAAGACAGCAACTAAGCGATCGCTTGCGTCTAAAAATGCCTGATTATATTTTGCTCCATCTCGCAATGGAATGGCAACGGTTTCTTTAATAATACTCGTAGCAATATCATCCGTTAAGAGGCCCTTAGTCCCTTCTCCTTGACGTAGAGCAGTATTATTAGTGAAGGTATCAACTACTAAGATGATCTGGTTTGCTTGTGTTTCTGGGGTGGGATACCATTTGCCAAAAATATCATCCGCTAAGCTTTTGATCGTGGTGTCATAGTCTAAGCGACGCACAGCAATTAGTCTAACTTCATTTCCGGTGTTTTCTGCTAATTTGCTTAACTGATTACTTAATTCGTTTTCATTAGATAAACTAATCGTATTCGCTTGATCTACCACCCAAATTGATGATCCTGCATTCAACACAGGGAGATCATAGACTCCTGTTGCGGTTGCCGGGGGGACAACTAGGGTAATGGCGATCGCCAAGGACAAGATCAGTCCGATCAGGTATTTTAAGGGTTTCATGGTAGTTTGTTTGAATGGGGATAATAGCTGAATTTCAAACCATTATAAAAGATGATTGCACTAATTTTAAAAGTAAGGTGGGCAATGCCCACCCTACAGGTTTTAAGATAATTTACGCTTAAAAAATGCGCCAAATCCTAGGGCTGTCAAGCTTCCTAAAATGGTTAAAGGTTCAGGAACAGCATAATAATTGATACTACCAAATCCTGCACCACTATTACCCGAATCATAAGCAAAATAGGCTTCATCAATACTAAAAAATCCTGGAATAAAAGAGAAAGAAGGATTGAAATTACTGACAACATAATCAAGTCCTAAAAATTGTCCATTATCAAATAAAACCCTAGGAGTTGTATCAGCATCAGCAATGGTAAAAGTTGATCCTAAAAAACTAAAATTAAAATCAATGACATCAAGAGATAAATCATCAAAACTCAAAGAACCAGAATAAGTTTCACCATTTAATGAACCAGAATCAAGGGTTCCCGTAAAGATGTAACTAACGGTTGCTGCTTGAACAAAAGAAGTCGGAATGAGAGAAGAAGTAGCAGCGATCGCAACAGCAGTTAAGTAAAATTTAGCAACTGAGTAAGTCATGATATCTCCTGATAGATTAGTAAGGTTTTGTAAGGACAATGAATTCCTAAAGTATTTTTGTAGTGGCAATTCATGAATTGCCACTACGGATAGGTTAAAACACGAAGTTATTAACGTCATTCAAAGCACTAATCGACACATTTTGAACTAAGATAAAAGACCGAGAAAGTCCTGATCCATTTAACCCGTCAGGATCAAATTGAACCATGGTATTACTACCTTGTGCTAAGAACCGAACATAACCATCTGTGATAGGATTAGACCCGTTATATCCCACACTATCTAACAGTTGAGTGAAGACAAATTTATCATTACCAACAGAAAAGTCAGTAATAATATCACCCCCATCAACCACACTGTTATAAACAAGGTGATCGCTACCATTTCCTGTTGTAATCCTGTCTCGACTTTGGAATCCAGTAATGACATCATTACCGTTAGTTCCCGTTAAGATATCTTGTCCTGTCGTCCCATTAATAATGTTTTCTGGGGTAGGAATAAATAACCCTGCAACTACCCCATCATGATCGCTTGCTTGTTGAGAATTTTCGACAAAATCTGCGTTAATATGAACAGCATCATACTGTACATTATTCAGTAAACTATCACTGACAAAAATGTGATCTAACGCTTGAGAATTCCCCTCAAAAATGTAGGTATAAGCTTCAACCGGATCGAGGGTATTGGTTAAATTGGTGAGTTGTGACCCTAAAACGTCTTTTTGATAGGTTTCAAACTGAAACCCATTCAAATCTCCTAAAACCACCACATTAGTATTAGGATCATTTGTTAATAGGTTATTGGTAAAATCTTGAACAGATTGTGCTTGATTTAATCTGTCTTGTTCTCCCCCAATGGTTGGCGGTTGATTTGTACCAACTAAAGGATCACTACCTCCCCGCGAGGAAAAATGATTATTAACAACGGTGACATTTTCCCCATTAAAGCTAAAGGTAGCAGCAAGAGGTAAACGACTGGCAAAGAAAGGGTTGTTAGAATTCGTTTGTTGATCGTTAGGATCGGTGGTAGTTTGTAGAGAACCTTGAACAAAATTAACACGGTTGGGGTTATATAAATAGGCAGTACGAATGTTACCCCCTGGTTGTCCCCCGTTCGTATCATCCCCAATAAAAGGATTATCGATAAACTGATATTGTGGACCCCCTGCTGCGGCGATCGCATCTACCAGCATTTGTAAGGTGGTACTGGCAGAGGTAATATTAGAATTAACCGATCCATCATTATCTTGAACCTCTTGTAACCCGATGATATCAGGGGTTTGGAGATTATTAACAATTTGAGTGGCGATCGCAGTAAAGCGACCATCAGCAACATCTGTATCCCCATCTGCATCATTAGGATCAAGATTTAGGAGATTGTAACTCGCAACGGTTAGGCGATCGGAACTCCCCACAACCGTTGTGGTTTCTCCCTGTTGAATTCCGGTTCCTGCAACGAGGTTAAGGGATGTATCAACTAAGACCTCATAGTTACCGAAATTGTAGCTAACGACCCCTGTAATGTCTCCTAAGAGGGTTCCAGTGGTAACAGGGGGAATTACACCAGGATCGCGTAAATCATCGATTTGAATGCGTTCTGGGTTAAAATCAATGTCCGTTAGGGTGGTTGGGGTGATATTCGGATCGGTATCAGTAAGAGTAAGTCCCCCATTACTGTTCAACCCTGTGGCCGCAGTTCCTTGGTTGGGGGTGACGAAAATCTCAGAAAATCGATTCGTAGGACTAACAGATATTGCATCTTCTACCGTTACCAGCATTCCTTCTAAGGTTTCGTAGAAGTCAATTCCGTCCTGTTGGGGGTCAAAGGTGGCAAAATTATCATTATCAATGATTTGGGTGGGAGGAATACGACCACTTGACCCAATAATAGTCGCAGTAGGTAACGCATTTCCCGTCGAAAGGGTGGTAATGGTTGCATTACCAATTTGAGTGACCGAAAGATTCCCCGTACTTGTTCCACCAGGGGTAAACTCACTGACGGTTCCTTGAACTTCTAATTCATCTCCTATCGCAACAGTAGGGAGGGAACTGGTAAAGACAAAAATTCCGTCTGAGGTATTAACATTCCCGTCTCCAGTCTCATCTTGGAGATAGAAACCATTGGTATCAACTGCGGTCACAATTCCTGTTGTAACGACGGTTTGACCATTAAAACTAGAAATATGACCCTCACCTTGGATATCGTAAATACGAGTAATGGTATTAGGGGGAGGGTTTACTCCTCCGTCATTTTCTGCACCAGGAGTATCATCTCCCCCATTAGGATCAAAATTACCAATCTGGAAGTTTCCCGTACCATCAGGACTGCGAAACACATGACCAGGAACAGAGGAACCATCCGGGCCAATGGTGGTTTGACTGTAAACGAGATCGCCACTTCCAACACTGTTAAGTAACGCGACAGAATCAAGTACCGTTGTCCAAGGAGTAATATCTAAAACTCCATCATCGTTGGTGTCTAAGTCTTGACCATTGGTTCCGGTAAACCCTTCTACTAATAAATGGGTAACGTTATCACTATTTTCAAAGTTTAAGGAGGTGATCAGATCAGCAGTTCCCAGGGTAAAGGTATTTTCCGCAGCAACAAAAAACCCATTACTATTGATAAAACTTCCGTCTAAGTTAACCACTGCTTCAATAACACCGCTACCTCCTGTACCATCACCAATGACAATATAAGTGAATCCGTTGAGAGAAGTTCCTGGGGTTCCGGTTAACTCAAAATATTCATCGTTATCTGTACTGGGTTGGTCAATCCGAATTTCATTAATATTGATAGTTGGGCTACTATTGTTAGTGAAAGATTGACCACTGTTGACAGTACCAAAACTATCATCTGTAGAGACAGTCCAAGTGAAATCTTCTGCGGTGGTTCCCGTTCCTGTTAGTTGTAAGGATTCACCTACGGGAGTTGAACTTGTTTCAGTTACCCCAATATCTGTACTGGTTAGGCCAATAGCAGGGCCATCTAAAGCGGTAAATGTCCCCTCATAACTGAGGAATTGTACAACATTATTATTATTATCGACTAAAGCAATCCCATCAGGAGAACCATTTTGAATCCCATTGGTCGGAAAGCTAAAGGAAGCGGTTCCGAAACCATTATTTTGATTGGGAATCGTACCCGTTAAGGAAATTGTATTATATACCAGTCCATTTGCACCATTATAAAGAACTAAACTCCATCCAAATAGATCTAGTCCTCCTAGTCCTGCTATTTCAATCGCTTCACCCGTATCAGTGCCGATATTATCGTAATGGATTTCGTTGATAAAGACATTAGTTGGCATAAAAACCTCGATTTTTTCTCTGAAAATGAATTAGGTTAAGGTAAGGTAAACACAAGAAAATGAAAGGTTTAAATTGCCTGTCAAAGATGTTTTCTGGCAATCCTTATTAGTTTTTTAGAGCTAATCCAGAGTCATTGTAATCGATGAATTCCATAAAAATGTTAGCAATAATGTATAACTTATTTGCTCATGAATAGTAACTTAAGTTATACAAAACCTTGATGATTTTTAGTTCAAAAATTTTATCATAAAGTAATTAAAATTAAATTAATTATTGGTTAAGATTGAAAGTTTTTTATTTTAAAGAGTTACTCATAAATCTTGCTTCGATCTATTTTTTTTGTAATGAACCGGAAGCAGACTCAAAAAAAGATTGAGCATCAACACTAATTAAAACTGTATATTTAATATTTTCGTTTGAGTTGCTCAACAGAAATCACCTTACCTTCTATAACATTTTTTTGTGCTTTAGTAAATACTTCTTTAAATCCTTCAATTTCTAATAATTCCTCAGTTGGATCATTGTCTTCTTCTGAGAGTTTATAGTAAGGTGGGCATTGCCCACCCTACATTAATTAAGCACCTACCGCTTCTTTCGCTGCATACATTACCTCAAGAGTAATCTCAGAGAATCCTCGTTCACGGGCAAACTTTTCAGTATTTCGTTTCACTTTACCCCGTACAAAACCAGGAACCTTATTCAATTCTCCTTGTGCTTCTTTGTTCCAATTCAAATCAGAATCAGCCGAAATTCCTTTCGTAATTACCTCCTTAGTATCATGTCCCCCAAAGATTTCTAAGAGGTGATCTTCCATCCCCAAAGTAAAGGAATTGTACACTAAATCTGCAATCTGATTTGTGCCTTCATAACCACAGAAAGGTTTGTAACCAATGGGGAAGTTTTGAATGTGAATTGGTGCGGCAATAACCCCACAAGGAATGTCTAATCTTTTCCCGACATGACGTTCCATTTGGGTGCCAAAAATAGCAGAAGGTTCAATGCGTGCGATCGCATCACCAATGGCCCCATTATCATCACTAATTAACACTTCATCGCAATATTCGCTAACTTGTTCCTTGAACCATTCTGCATCATATTTACAATAAGTTCCCGCTAAAACCACATGAATTCCCATCTCCCGTGCGAGAATTTTAGTAATCGCAGCAGCATGGGTATTATCCCCAAAGACAACCGCTTTTTTACCCGTTAAATTCTGACAGTCAATCGACCGAGAAAACCAAGCAGCTTGAGACACATATAAGGTCTGTTCGTTGATATAATTTTCATAATCAACATTAGCACCTTGAGCATTAATTACCTGTTGAATCTTCCGAATACACCGCGCTGTTTCTACCACTCCCATCGGGGTAATATCCACATAAGGCATCCCAAATTCTTCCTGTAAATATTGGGCTGACATTAACCCTAATTCCCGATAAGGAGTCAAATTAAACCAAGCTTTAGGTAAGTTCTTTAAGTTATGAACTGATGCACCTTCAGGAATCACTTCATTAACTTCAATTCCCAAATCTTTCATTAACCGTTTTAATTCTGTACAGTCATGTTGATTATGGAAACCCAGGGTAGAAATACCGATAATATTAACCGAAGGATTCGCGGTTTTTCCTTCCGGTAACTCTCCTTTTTTACGAGCTTTTTCCAGGTAAAATTTAACAATTTGATGCAAAGTTCTGTCGGCTGCTTGTAACTCATTGTAGCGATAATGATTAACATCCGCTAACATGACATCCCCTTTAGCATCCATTTGTGCGCGGTCTACAAAATTGGCTAAATCTTCTTGTAAAATACTAGAGGTACAAGTAGGCGTTAAGACAATTAAATCAGGGTTTTCTTCCCCATCTTTACGAACAATATTATCGATAACTTTCTCTTGAGAACCCCGCGCTAAAACGTTACGATCTACAATACTGGCAGTAACAGGGGTGAAATTTCTTTCCCTTTCCAACATTGACCGCATTACGTTAAAATAATCATCGCCAAGGGGTGCGTGCATAATCGCATGGACGTTTTTGAAGGAACTAGCAATGCGTAGGGTTCCAATGTGTGCAGGGCCAGCATACATCCAATAAGCGAGTTTCATAGAGTTCTCCTTTATATGTTGAAATAAGACGTGATGATGACACGAGTTTAAGCTGTTTTTGATTGTCTCAAAGTTGTCGCGTTTATTGAGTGTTTGCTTAAATAATGTTACATAAGCAAAAATGCCCTCTATTGCTTATTTTGACTGGGTTTGATGGGGATTTTAGCAACGTTTGGGTTGTTTAATTTTAATGAATCTTAATGTTGTTAGTTTAGATTTATCGGTGGGCAATGCCCACCCTACAATTGAAGGAGTTTAGAAAATATACAGAGAATAGGGGAATATTAGTATAAGGAATAATCGTAGTTAAACGACGAATAATGGAAATAATTATAGGCTTAGCATTACCTACCTTACCGACTTCAGAATGAAACTATACTTACCTGAACAATCTTAATCGTAGGGTGGGCATTGCCCACCTTACTAATATCAAATTAACAAAAAAAACTATGTCTAAACTAATATCAAATTAACAAAAAAAAATATGTCTAATTATCGTCGTCTGTATGTTCCTGCTGGAACCTATTTTTTTACAATTGTTACTTATCAAAGAAACCCTTACTTTGCTAATTCTGATAATGTTAACAAACTTCGTGAAGCGGTAGCTACTGTAAAACAAGAAATGCCTTTTAATATTATTGGTGCAGTAATTTTACCGGATCATCTTCATTTTCTTTGGACATTACCCCCTGAAGATCAAAACTATTCTAAACGCATTGGACGAATTAAAACAATATTTACTAAATCATTCCGAGGCAATAACACTTTACCTGATACGGTTTCTATTTCTCGACAAAAACATCGTGAAAGTGATGTTTGGCAACGACGTTTTTGGGAACACAGCCTAAAAGATGAATCAGAATTAGAAACTTATTTGAATTATATTCATTATAATCCAGTTAAACATGGTTTAGTTTCTTGTCCCCATTCATGGTTATATTCAAGTTTTCATACTTGGGTTCAAAAAGACGGATATTCATCTAATTGGGGATGTGTTTGTCAGGGAAAATTCGATAAGATTTATTATTTTGATAAGATTAAAAATTATGTGGGGGAATAATGGTGGGCAGTGCATCGGCCTACGATTAATTGGAGAAATCAAGTCTAATTAACCTTTCTCATCTGCTCTGTAAACCGTCTTAAAACCCCATTAATAAAACGATAACCATCATCATCCGAATAACGTTTGGCTAATTCTACTGCTTCATTAATCGCTACTTTTTGCGGAACTTCAAGAAATAACATTTCAGCCACAGCAAGACGTAAAATATCTTGGTCAATTTTCGCTAAACGACGCAACTGCCAATCTTGTAAAACCGCCTCAATTTGTTCATCAATTTCTTTGCGTCGTCGATGGACTGCCCCAATAATTTCTAAGGCATATTCTCGCACTTCATATTGACTTGATAATTGAATCATTTCGGGAAATTCTACCGCAGTGGCCAGACGATTAATCGCCCCTTGAGTTAAAGTTAAAGCATCTTGGATCATCGCCTTAGCACTTTCGAGAGTGGTGGCGCGGGTTTCGTATTTAAAAAGCTGATCATGGCCTCTCGTTACCTCTGCTGAGGCCGTTTCTAGGCTGTCTTGAACTTCACTGGTGAGGGTACGAATCGCAGCTAAAACAAGGTTATTGAGAGCAACTTGCTCCATTTTTTCAGCATTTCCCTTAATTTGACTGAGACTTAATAAAGCAAGTTCACGGGCAATGCGGCGCGGTTGCTGACGAGGGGGCATAATTTAATGATCAATCAGGGTTAAGGGTTGAAGACTCTTCTTCTAGGGCGATAGGGTGATTTTCTTCTGGGATTAGGGAATTATCCAGAACAACTTGGGGAGTCTTATTCGGTTGGGATAAAGACAGTGGAATCGTTGCAGGGTTATTGGGACTGACAATACCACCAGAAATTAGCACTTTGAAAGCATCTTCAATAGAAATAGGCACGTTAATCACATCATTGTTAGCAATAATCGCGTACCATCCCGATGTCGGATTAGGAGTCGTCGGGATAAAAACACTCAACATCGGTTCGTCAAGATGAGCTTGTAGAGAAGGGCTAAGGGTTCCTGTGACAAAACCAATACTCCAAACCCCGCGTCTGGGATATTCAACCATGACGACGCGACGAAATTTGGTTTTAGAATCTTTGAAAAGGGTTTCTAAAATTTGTTGTAAGGTTTTATACACGGCCCCGGCGAGGGGAATGGATTGTAAAATCCGCTCTCCTAAATCTAAGAGCCATCGACCCGCAATATTACGGGCCATCAAACCAATAATTAAAATACACAGCAACGGAACTGCAAATCCCACGGTTAAATTGAGACAGGAACTCAAAATCGGATCGAGTCCATCAAAAGGGTTGAGTTGCTTGGGAATTTGGGTTAGAAGATTGATCACCCAGGTAGCGATTGTAATCGTTAACCAGATTGTTGTCGCCAAGGGAATGACAACTAATAAACCCGCAATGAGATCGTTTTTTAAATCCTGTTTGAAGCGTTGTAGCACAGAGTACCAACTCTCCATACAATAAAACTGACAATCCAAAACACTAAGGTTTAGGGTGTTTTGGCATAGCATCATAGATTATTATTTTAACAGAAATTTTGGCAGAAGTCCCCTTCTTAGAGAGGAGGGAAAAGTTAAGGCTTTCTCCCTCCCCCTCCGACCCACTTGAGCAAGAAATTGCTTAGCGTTTGGGAGCTTTCTGACGAGGGGCCATTTTGGGGCCGCTCATGGAGATGCGTAAGCCAAACACACCAATCACAAAATAAACAATTGCCAGCATTAAACTACTTAGACCAATCCGTAAACTTTGCTTAAGAGCTTGAGTTTTCGCTTGATCTTCAGCTTGTTTGCGACGAGTGACTAATTGGGTTTCTAATTGTTTTTTCAACTCATCGGTTCTTTTCTTGTATTCGGCGGGATTTTTCGCTAGTTCCCGTAAACCTTGTAATTGATCCCTCTGTTGACGAGCGGCCTCTAATTGTTGAGCATTGAGTTGTTGTCCTTGAACTTGACCTGTTTCAATCGCTTGATTGAGTGTTTGGAGTTGTCCAGTGAGTCGTTGAGGATTTTTCGACAGGGAATCGACCTGAGTTAAGAAGGCCTGGATTTGTTGGGCCCCTTGACCAGCCCCTTGTTGAATTTGCTCTAAGGCGTTAGTTTTGGCTAAATTAAGGTTATTGAGGTGTAGAGGAACCATCAACAAAAAGACAAGTCCCAAAACAGCCGAAAGGATAAAAACAGGTAATCGCAGATCAAACCCAGATTTTTTGAGGGGAGAAGTATCAACTAAACTATCAATCCAATAGCCGACTAAAATAAATCCCATACCCACTAAAGGAACAACCCCCCGATCAACAATACTGGTGACGAGGCCAATTTGCCACTGAGGATTTTCCCAGTTTAAGGGAACTGCCAGGGTGATGTAATCCAATAGAGAAGAAAGGATAAAAATCACTCCAATGAGTTTGAGCGCGAGAGAGGTAAATGCTTGATAATTCATGGTTTTTTATCAGGTTTTGGGTATCAGTTACTTAGGAGAGAACTAAGAAAGTTTAGGGACATTACTTACTTTAGAATTCAACAGTAGGGTTTAATTAACTACCTTATCAGTTTTTTCCGAGGATTTTACTTAAATCAAGGGGAGTTAGCCAAAGCAAAATCCTAACCTGAGATATGAGCTTAAAAGATTTAGGACGAATCCGCAAGGGGTAAAAGTCCGGTCAATATAATAATAAATGAATGTCAATCAGGCTGTGGGAAAACTGCCCTCTATAAGATTCAAGGCAAATGAAACAAATTCAAGTATTACCGGATAAAACTGCGCTGCTCACTCAAGCTCTGTCTTGTGTGATGGAAAAAATCAAAATAGCCCTAGAAGAACGGGGATTATGTACCCTGGTTTTAGCGGGAGGAAGTACCCCAAAACCTTTATATGAAGCTCTTTCTCAGCAATCTTTGCCTTGGGAAAAGATTCATATTTTTTGGGGAGACGAACGTTATGTCCCAGCCAACCATCCTGATAGTAATGAAGGGATGGCCCGTCAAGCTTGGTTAGATCGGGTGCCATTTCCCTCGGAAAATATTCACCCCATGCCCACAGGAAGCGGTGATCCCGCCCTTGATGCTCAAACTCATGAAACTCAATTGCAACAGTTTTTTCATGTCGCTCCTGGAGAGGTTCCCGTTTTTGATGTTATTTTGCTAGGAATGGGAGATGATGGCCATACTGCCTCTTTATTTCCTCAGACAGAGGCCCTCAAGGTGAGCGATCGCTTAATTACAGTAGGCAATAAAGACGGTCAACCTCGCTTAACTTTTACCCTTCCTTTGCTCAATCAGGCCCGTTGTGTCATCTTTTTAGTAGCAGGAGAAAATAAACGTCCCGCCTTAGCCCAAATTTTTGCCCCTGAAGCCGATGAAACCATGTATCCTGCTAGATCGGTTCAACCCCAAGGAGAACTTTGGTGGTTGCTCGATGAAGCGGCGGGGGCGGAACTGAAGTAATGGGGTAATGGGGTGATGGGGTAATTTTTCTCCTCACTCCCTCACTCCTGATAAGACGACTAAGTTGAAGTGAACTGATGATTATTTGTCCCAATTGCGAGCATCATAACCCAGATGGGGCCATGCAATGTGAGGCTTGTTATACGCCTTTGCCCCAAATGGCCAATTGTCGAAACTGTGGCACACCTTTATTAAGCAATGCGACATTTTGTGGTCAATGTGGCATTCAATCCCCCTTTGAAATGCTAGAAGAAACCCAAGAGACTCTTCCCCCACCGCCACCAAGTTTAGAAACACCTCCGATTACTCCCCCACCCTTTCCCCCGGATATTTCATCCTCATTCCCACCTCCTCCACCTGCCGCAGCGCAGATTATGCCCCCTCCCCCACCCATCGCTGCTCCCGTCATCGAGGAATCACCCCCTCCGGTAAAAAGTCTCAGTGGGTCAACCCAACTTCAAGTATTCGCTGCTAGTCTGCTCCATCTCCAAACCCAAACCAAATATGAATTACCCCAAGGATTAGAGGTCATTCATCTTGGCAAACCCAATGAACACATCCCTCCTGATCTTGATGTTTCAGGATTTCCTGATTCTGATGTGGTGTCTCGGATTCATGCGGATATTCGGGTTGAAGGCGATATCTTTTATATTGAAGATGTGGGCAGTTCTAATGGAACCTATATTAATCACAGGGCGTTACCCCCAGGTAATCGTCATCGACTACGGCCAGGCGATCGCATTTCCCTAGGGAAAGGTGACTTGGTAACGTTTATTTTTCAATTGTCATAAGTCAAACTTAGCTGCTCACCTTCAATCACCCAGAAACAACCCAGAAATCATGGACGGAAAATGGCAAATCGGCTCTTTATTAGGCATTCCTCTCTATCTTGATCCTTCTTGGTTTTTAATCCTAGGGTTGGTGACGTTAGTTAATGCTGAGGATATTAATGGTCAGGGATTGGCGGGAGATTGGCTATGGTTAGGGTGGATAGCGGGCCTGATCATGGCTTTATTACTGTTTGTCTCGGTCTTACTCCATGAGTTGGGCCATAGTTTGATGGCCCGCTCTCAAGGAATTACGGTAAATTCTATCACCCTCTTTTTATTTGGAGGAGTCGCGGCGATCGAACGAGAATCAAAAACCCCGGCCGGTGCCTTTTGGGTGGCGATCGCTGGCCCTTTGGTGAGTTTTAGTCTATCTGCTCTCTTTTTTAGTCTGATTTATGGCTTGTCTTCCCTTCATTTATTCTCAGGAATGTCCGGTAATTTCAGCAAAATTCCCCAATTATTAATCTATATGATGGTGGATTTGGCACGAATTAATTTAGTTCTGGGTATTTTTAATTTAATTCCGGGCCTACCCTTAGATGGGGGACAGGTGTTAAAAGCGATAGTGTGGAAATTGAAAGGCGATCGCTTGACGGGAGTTCGTTGGGCGGCGGCTAGTGGTAAATTGGTGGGATGGTTTGGGATCTGTTTAGGACTCTTTTTTATCCTCTTGACAGGGAGTTTAAGCGGGTTATGGTTGGTTTTAGTGGGATGGTTTATCCGACGGAATGCAGACAATTATGATCGGATTACGGAATTACAACAAAGTCTTTTAAATATTCAGGCCAGTCAGGTGATGACCCGTGAGTTTCGCGTGGTCAATGCTCGTCTAAGTTTAGCGCAATTTGCCCAGGAATATATTCTCAGGGAAAGTTATGACCCGATGGTCTATTTTGCCGCTTCAGAAGGACGCTATCGGGGGCTGATTCAGATTCGAGATTTACAAACTATTGAACGGAGTGCTTGGGACAAAATAACTTTGTGGGATATTGCCTATTCTTTGCAGGACATTCCTTCCGTTGAAGAAAAAACCCCTCTTTTTAAGGTGATTGAGCAATTAGAAGCGGTTTCTGAACGTTATCTTACCGTCTTGTCTCCCGCCGGGGCCGTGGCCGGGATTATTGACCGGGGAGATGTGGTGAGGGCGATCGCGGATTATAATAAGTTACCTATTCCTGAGAGTGAAATCAAACGAGTAAAAACTGAGGGAACTTATCCCAATTATTTACCATTAGTTGCGATCGCTAAAACTCTTGAACAAGAAAGCGATTAGGTAATATGTTTGGCTGTTTGGCTCCATTTCTTTCTTTAATTAAAAATTGCCCATGAATAACCATCCCACGGGAGAATCTAATGATTCTTCGGCTCCTCAGCCAGAGGGAAAATCACTATCGAAGCTCATGCCCAAAGCTTTATTGGAAGCCAAACAAAAGCTTAAGACTAGACTCCTTTTGTGGGCATCATTAGTGGGTATTTTAACCGGAGGAGTCGGCACTTTATTCCAAGTAGCAGTCCATCAAGTCATACTCGGAAGAGAACAGTTAATTGAGTTGGTCAAAAATTATACTGTCCTGAATTGGTTAGTGCCAACAGTTCTTTCGGCGGTAATGGTCTATTTCGCGTTTCTGTTAATGCGTCAGGTTGCCCCTGAAACTGGGGGCAGTGGTATTCCCCAAATCGAGGGGTTTCTCAATGGACTCCTTCCGATACGATGGCAGATAGTTCTCCCAGTTAAGTTTTTGGGCGGACTATTGGCCCTGGGTAGCGGTATGGTATTAGGGCGAGAGGGCCCGACGATACAAATGGGCGGGAGTATCGGTAAGATGGTGGGGAGTTACTTTCGGTCTTCGGGAGAACAAGTCAAAACTTTAGTAGCCGCAGGGGCAGGAGCAGGACTAGCCAGTGCTTTTAATGCACCTCTGGCCGGCATCTTATTTGTGAGCGAGGAGATGCGTCCTAACTTTGAAGACCGAATTAGTTCCTATCGGGCTGTGACCCTTGCTTCAGTTATGGCAACCATTGTCGTTGGAATTTTTCTTGGTCAAGGTGCCGACATCAAAATTACTAAGTTTGAGGCTCCACCATTAGAGTCACTTTTAGGCTTTGCAATTTTAGGCATCTGTTTGGGAGTAATTGGTTATTTTTTCAATCTCTGTCTTTTTCGCACTCTTGACTGGTTCTCTAACCTACAGGGTATGGCCTATGTTCTAACTGGCTTATATGTTGGTGCTGCTATCGGTTTTCTAAGTTGGCTCTATCCTCCCATTACTGGAGGGGGTGACGAGACAATTTTTTGGGCTTTTAGGAATGAAGCACCAAGCTATGTCCTCCTGTCGCTGTTTTTGCTGCGTTTCGCATTAACGATGTTCAGCTACGGTTGCGGGGCCCCTGGCGGCATTTTTGCCCCCATGCTTGCCTTAGCGACGACTTTTAGTATGGGTGGTACTCAGCAAGTCCATGATTGGTTTCAGTTCCCTTTTCTGCTTCCCGAACCAGATGCCTTTGCTGTAGCCGGAATGGGTGCTTTGGTGGCTGCCACTGTACGCGCCCCTTTGACGGCCATTGTACTCACCATTGAGATGACAGACAACTATTTGCTAATTCTTCCCCTTTTAGTAACCTGTTTAACTTCTACCATTACAGCCCATGCCCTGGGTGGAGAACCGATTTACAGTGTGCTTTTGAAGCGAAACTTGAGCCGCAATAAGATAAGCACCCAAATTGATTCTTGAATATTTCCTAATATCTGATGGCTGCTTTTTCCCCGATTAAATCAATATTTAGTCGGGGGTACTATATAAAGACACTAATCTGGCAACAATTACCGTCAAATAAATTGCCCCTGCCATGGCTTCAAAATTAGCCAAAACCATGACCCATTTTCCAACGGGAAAAATATCTCCGTAACCAACAGTTGTTAAGGTGATTAAGCTGAAATACATTGCCAAATTCCAAGGTTTTAGTTCATATTCCCTTTGCTCATTAATATGAAAAGCCTGGGGATCAATTTGCCAAATCATAAAATAGATAAATGACCAGATAATTCCGATAAAAAGATAAGCAGTGATGGCTAAAATAATGGTTTGATTCGTTACTTTTGACCGGTGGGCGAGTATCTTCACAGTAGTTAGCCAACCGTATGCAAAAATTCCAACTCTAATTAATCCAGCATAAACTAAAAAGAAAGTTTTAAAAGTAGGAATCCAATTAAAATACAAAAATAAATCAGCTAAAAAAGCTGTTAAAATCAACAATAATAAAACCTTAAGACTTCGGTGAGAATAAACATGATTATGTTTATAAACGCCCCTAAAGCTAATTAAAGACATCGTGAAGAGAAAGAGAATATTTACACATAAAAACTGTACCGTGTTTTCACTAATAATAGCAATAATAATACTAACCACAGTCAACATCAAAATCAAATAAGAGTCAGTCAATCTGTCTAGCATAAAATACCCTCATCAAGTAGTTATTTATCAGTAAAATTAAGTTATTTTTTTTAAATATTATTCAATAAAAATAGAGACGTTCTATCTATATAACGTCTCTATATACAACTGTTAAAAAAGCTCAAGGGTAAACACGATTAAGCCTTAATAAAATCGTAAATATTGAGATATTTTTCCCCTGGATTATTCCAAGAATAATCATATCTCATCCCTTGTTGAGCTAATCGATAAAAGCCCTCACGGTCGGTATACCACAATTCTAAGGCGCGGTGCATGGCTGATTCTAAGGCACTAGAATCAGTTTGGAAGAAGACATAACCGTTGCGTTCTTCTGGGAGATGAAACTCATCATAATCCCGATCAAACACAGTATTAATTAATCCTCCAACCCCACGAACAATGGGAACAGTGCCATATTTTAAGGCGATCATTTGGGTTAACCCACAAGGTTCATAATTACTAGGAACAACGATCATATCTGCCCCGGCATAAATGAGGTGGGATAATTCTTCATTAAAACTAAGCTCTAAATGAACATCAGGATTATTATTTAAGTGGTGTTTTTCGTGCCAGAACCACTTATTAATATCTGGGGCAGTGGCTGAACCTAATAAGACAAATTGGGCGTTACGGGCCATAGCATAATACATGGCATGATGCACTAAATGAACCCCTTTTTGATCGTCTAAACGACCAATATAAGCAATTAGAGGTTTGTCTTCATCCCGAAGTAATAAGCGTTCCCGTAAAGCTTTTTTATTCTGTGCTTTTAATTCAAAATCTTCAACCCCATATTGAGTGGGAATATAGGTATCAACTTCGGAACTCCAGATAGTATAATCAAGTCCATTAAGAATCCCGCCAAATTTTTGTTGATGGATTTCTAAAGTATGGCCTAAGCCATAGCCTTCGTTACCAAAACGGGCTTCCCAACCATGGTGAGGAGAAACAGTATTAACATAATTAGCGTAAACAATTCCCCCTTTCATCAAGTTGATGGCACTACCATTAAAGTTGTCTTGTAGGCGATCATAATTGAGGTAATAAAGGTCATTATTTAACCCCGTGGCCCATAAAATATCAATTCCGCAAATTCCTTGATGTTTAAAGTTATGAATGGTATAACAAACTCGCTGTCTATCCATGCCATGAAATTTATACATCTCGTATAACATCACCGGAACGAGTCCCGTTTGCCAATCATGACAGTGGATAATATCAGGCCGTTTATTACTCTTAAGTAAGAATTCTAAGGCTGCTTTACTGAAAAAGGCAAAGCGAAAATGATCATCTAACGCCCCATAATAATGACCGCGATTAAAGAAGTTATCACCAGAGTGGGGTTGAATAAAGAAACATTGTACCCCGTGTACTTTCCCATAGAAGACAGAACAGTGAATTGTTCCACCGTACCAAGGTACGAATAAATCCCGATAAGCTTCATGAAGTCCCCAGATATGGTCATAGCGCATACAATCATACATGGGGAGAATCAGTTCAACACAATGACCGCGGCTTTCAAGTTCACGACTTAACCCGTAAACCACGTCACCTAAACCACCCGCTTTAATCACGGGGGCGCATTCTGAGGCTATTTGGACAATATACATAGTGGTTTCTTATCTAATCCCTCTTGGTTTTTTTGGGCTATTGTATTAATTCTTAATATTCTAGAGGGAATCTGTCAATCTGACATGGTTTTGATAGTCTTGAAAGTTGTGCCGTCTGGAGAGTAGACTTGGGAAGGGTTGTAACAATTATTTTTGCTCTGACTTTGACTTGATGTTGACCCATGTTACCCTAATCTGAACCATAATAATAATGAGTTTTTGGGAAAGGGATCTATGGTTTCACCGGTTGATTTTCAATTGGTTAATGCGGCGCGTCAAGGGGACTGTCCAACAGTGCAAACATTGCTTATGAAAGGGGCGCAGGTGAATGCAACGGATTTACAAAATACCAGTGCATTAATGTATGCGGCACAGCGAGGACATCAGGATATCGTGCGTTGTCTTTTGGAGGCAGGGGCCAACGTTAACCAAAAACGCATCCCTTCCGGGGTCAGTGCTTTAATGTTAGCCGCGGCCGCTAACCGAGTTGAAATTATCAAAGATTTGATGGCGGCAGGGGCCAACGTTAATCAAACTAATGAAGATGGTAGCCCTGCTTTGATGATTGCCGCTTATAAAGGCTATTTAGAGATCGTCAAAATTCTAATCGCTGCGGGGGCGAATATAAATCATCAAGACAAAGATGGAGATGATGCCCTCAAGCTGGCTATTAAAGGGGATTATCCCCAAGTTATTGAGATATTACGCCAAACGGGAGCAACCCTTGATGATGAGCGAGAGGCCCTAATTGTTGCTATTCGCGCTGGTAGCTTAAAGACGTTTCAAGCTCTCTTAAATCCCCAAATAGATATTAATCAACCCAATGCTGAAGGCGAAACCCTGTTATCCTTAGCAGCATCGGAAGGAAAAACTGCCATTATCCAAGCTTTATTAGCCGCAGGAGCCGAGGTAAATCGAAAAGATGAGGACGGAGAAACCCCCTTGCATTATGCTACCGTAGAGGGGCATTTAGAGGCAGTCAAGGCCTTATTAGAAGGGGGCGCAAATGTACATCAGGCCAATCAATTTGGCGACACAGCTTTAATTTTGGCGGTGGTACAAGGATACCCGATGATTGTCAAAGAATTACTCCAACGAGGGGCAAATCCCAACCGTCAGAATTATGGTGAAACTCCCTTGACTTTGGCGATCGCCCAAGGCAATTTAGAAGTGATTCAAGCTTTATTAAGCGCAGGGGCTGATCCTAATACGCACTTTCCCAATGGACAAACGGGGTTAATGAAGGCAGCAGACAAGGGCAATATTACCTTAATACGTCTTCTACTCAAAGCTGGGGCAGATGTGCAGCTAAAGGATACAACAGGGGCCACCGCCTTGATGTGGGGTAGTCATCGCGGTTATGTTGATGTGGTTAAAGTGTTATTAGATAATGGAAAGGTTAATTTAGAGGAAAGAAATCAGGGAGGCTATACTGCTTTGATGTTAGCTCAATATAATCATTATCCTGAAGTTGTGGAATTATTAAAAAAGGCAGGTGCTAAATAAATCATTTTAAAAAAATTTTCCTTAACCCCTAACACCTAACACCTAACCATGCGAACTTATACTTTAATTGCTCCTGCTAAAATCAATTTATATCTCGAAATAATCGGAGATCGCCCCGATGGTTATCATGAATTAGTGATGATTTTACAAACGATTGAATTGGCTGATCGTCTGGAAATTCGCTGCAATGGCATTCAAGGAATTCAGTTACATTGTAATCATCCCCTTGTCCCTTTAGATCAGACAAATTTGGCCTATCGTGCGGCTCAATTAATGAGTCAAGAATTTCCTGAAGCTTTTGGCAATTATGGCGGGGTTGATATTACCATTGATAAACAAATTCCTGTTGCTGCGGGGTTGGCAGGGGGTTCAACTGATGGGGCTGCAGTTTTAGTCGGGTTAGATTTATTATGGGAATTAGGATTAACCTTACCCCAATTGCAACGTTTAGGGGAAAAATTGGGATCAGATGTGCCGTTTTGTGTGGCAGGAGGAACAGCGATCGCCACAGGTAGAGGAGAAAAATTAGATCCCATTCCAGACTTGGATAGTTTATGGGTTGTGTTAGCAAAATATCAAAATCTTTCTGTTTCTACCCCTTGGGCCTATCAAACCTACAAAAAACAATTTGGTGAGACTTATCTTAAGGATTTAAAAAATATTGAATCTCGAACCTCCCAAATTAATTCTGGCCCTTTAGTAAAAGCAATTAGTCAAAAAGACAGAAAAAAAATTGGCAAGCTATTACATAATGATTTAGAAAACGTTGTCTTACCTGAATATTCCCAAGTTGCTCAATTAAGAAATATTTTACAACAAGCTGGTGGACTAGGAACTATGATGTCAGGATCGGGCCCAACGGTGTTTACATTGTGTAATTCTCAAGCAGAAGCAGAAACAATTCAACAAAAAGCTAGACAAGAAATTAAAGATCCAGACTTAGAATTTTGGGTAACTAAACTATCAAGTACAGGTATTCAAGTTGCTTCTGTTTAGATGCGTATAAATAAACGTAGGGTGGGCATTGCCCACCCTACAGGTGTTGTGAGTTTAATGTACTCACTGTGAGAACTAAAATTATAAAATCTTGATGATGTAATTCTTTCTTCCCTAGGACAGAAGGTTTATAATAGGAATTGATTAACCAAGCCTTAACTCATGACTCGTTATCACCAAATTCGCATTCATCACCGTCAAATCGCTCAAGAATACACCCTAAAAGTTCCTGATGATCGCTACATTCTTCATAGTGCAGAAGATCAAGGTTACGAACTTCCCTTTTCCTGTCGTAATGGTGCTTGTACCGCCTGTGCTGTGCGTATTTTATCAGGAGAAGTCGATCAACCGGAAGCAGTAGGACTCTCTCCCGAATTACAAGAAAAGGGCTATGCTCTATTATGTGTTAGCTATGCACAATCAGATTTAGAAGTGGAAACCCAAGATGAAGATGAAGTCTATGAACTGCAATTTGGGCGATATTTTGGTAAAGGCAAGGTTAGATTAGGATTACCCTTAGATGATGATTAGAGATTCAGGATTTTAGGAATTTTTGTTAGGGTTTCATTACTAAACTAAGCAATAATAGAAGCAGAGAATCGATTAAATCATCATGGAATTACCAAGTCAAAAGGAACGAGAACTATTTCTCGATATTGCCACAGAATCTGTCATGACTGCGGGGATAATTTTACAAGATCTCGTTGGACAATTGGAAAAAATTGAAGAAAAAGGTCGTCCAGGAGACTTGGTGACGGAAGCCGATAAAAAAGCAGAATCCTCTGTTTTAAAAATTTTAAAAAGTCGGGTTCCCTCTCATCAAATTTTGGCAGAAGAATCCGGTAAATTAGGAACCGAAGGGAGCGATTATCTTTGGGCCATTGATCCCCTTGATGGTACCACAAATTATGCTCATGGTTATCCAGCTTCTTCGGTGTCCATTGGCTTATTATTTAAGGGTATTCCCCTAGTTGGTGCTGTTTATAATCCCTTTCGTCAAGAGTTATTTCGTGGTGCAAAAGGATTAGGAGCCACCCTCAATTATCGCCCTATTCAAGTATCAAAAACTAAGGAATTAAATAAAAGTTTATTAGTAACAGGGTTTGCTTACGATCGCCGCGAAACTCCAGACACAAATTATCCCGAATTTTGCTATCTTACCCATCTTACCCAAGGGGTGCGGCGCAGTGGCTCCGCATCCGTTGATTTAACTGATGTCGCTTGTGGACGCTTAGACGGTTATTGGGAAAGGGGGTTAAGTCCTTGGGACATTGCCGCTGGTATTGTCATTTTAGAAGAAGCAGGGGGCAAAGTCACCGCTTATGACGAAAGTCCTTTAATCATTGAGTCAGGGAGACTTTTAGCCACGAATGGAGAGATTCACCATGGTTTGAGTCAAGCATTAGATGAGGCATTACCTTGGTTAAAAAAATTCTATTCCTAAACAAGCGAAAACCTTCATCTAAGTAAAAGTTCAAGTTATATAAACTAGCGAAAATCGAAGGAAAATGATATGATCCAAGAAGACAACGATTAAAAGTAAAATTGACGAGCCAAGCTTAAATACTCTCCATAGAGAGTCAAGAAAAAGTTTGAGCAGTCAATTAAGGAATATTGCCTAATTAACAGAGGGGAAATATTCTCAAAAAAGGAGTAAGTAAAACGTTTATTTGTGCTAGTTTCAGAGAAGAGCCACTGAAAATAGGGCATTGGCGATTAGGGGTAGGCTGTAAATTCTATGTCTTTTCCAGTACAACAAGGACTCTTTAAATATGATGTAATCGATCATTATGCAGTTTTGGGAGTTCCCCTAGGTGCTGATAGTCGGCAGATTCGTCAGCGATATTTAAAAATTGCTTATATTCTCCATCCCGATACTTTTAGGGGCAAAACAGAAAGAGAAAAAAACCGTGCCAATAAAATCTTATCAAAATTAGTTAATCCTGCTTATGAACAACTTTCAAAAGATCGTTCTCGCAACGAATATTCACTGGTTTTAGCGCAAATGGGACATAATTTAGCGAAGGAATTAAGTAGTATTACCCTGGCGACAGATGAAGCCCAAAAACTGATGCAGACCAGCCACAACGCCGAACTAACTTATCATAAATTATTGTTACCGATCATTGCTTCACAATACAATGATTTGGAACAAGTTTTTAATAAAATTGCCCAAATTAGTGAATTGAATTTAATTTATTTAATGATCAAACAAGGGGAACAAATTAAAGCCAAAGCTAGACCAAAACCCCCATCCCAGACCCCCCCCTCCGCCAAGTCCAAGACTGAAAAAAAAGAGCAAGTTTCAGCCATTGCTACTTCCTTAAAACGGGCCCAAGATTACATCAAGCGCAATAACACCTCTCAAGCCGTCATCGAATTGCGAGAAATCCTGAAAAAAGAACCGAATAATAGTAGCTGTCATGGCTTATTAGGATTAGCCTATATCAAAGAAAATCAGCTAACAATGGCCAAGGTTCATATCAATAAAGCCCGTAAAGTCAACCCTCAAGATCCCATTGTCATTGAAGCTAAAGAAGCATTAGATAAAGTCTCTCCTGAAGAAAATAAAGCCAAGTCTGCCGATAAACCCCAAAAAACTGGGCTATTTGGTTCTTTATTTGGTAAAAATCGCTAAAAAACCATCAAGATGATGGAGAAAAAAAAGAGAGAAAACCCGACCAATTAGGTTGGTTTCCTCTCTTACTCTTAATATTTAAGATCTTATGGTTTTTGCATGAGGGTCAAAGATTAGGGATTAGTCGCACGAGCATTTGATCCTTTAGAGGTAGCAATTTCTTGTTTTAGCACCTCAAACGCCTTATCAAACTGGGGATCGCCAAACGCCCCGATTTTGTCCCGTTCTTGCTGAAGTGCTTTCCGTTCCTCATCAGTCAATTCTAGAACCACATCAGGATCAATCCCATGTTTGTTGATATCTCGACCACTAGGGGTTAAATATTTAGCAATGGTCACAGCGAGTCCTGAACCATCTCCCAACCCTCGGACGGACTGTACTAATCCTTTACCAAAGGTCTTACTGCCCACTAAGACGGCCCGATCATTATCCTGTAAGGCACCCGAAAGAATTTCACTGGCACTCGCAGAACCGCCATCCACTAAAATAACTAACGGTTTATTCGTTAAGGCCCGTTTATTAGCCCGTTGTACCTCTGTCTCTCCCGTGCGACTGACGGTAGAGACAATTTTGCCTTCATCAAGCCACATCCGAGCAATTTCCACACTCGCGTAGAGCAAACCGCCTGGATTAGAGCGTAAATCTAGGATATAACCGTTAACCTTAGCCGCTTCAGCTTCTTGAATAGCATCGCGCATTTCTTCCCCAGCTTGCGCGCTAAACTGAGTCAAACGGATATAGCCAATTTTACCAGAGGGAGTTTCTTCGACACGGGCCCGCACGGGGTGGAGTTCAATCCGCGCTCTGACGATAGAGTAATTAGTTTCCTTACCAGCACGACGAATGGTTAAGGTGACATCCGTTCCTGGTTTACCGCGAATCAATTTAACGGCATCTTCTACTTCCATGCCTTGAGTTGTTTTGCCATTAATTTTAGTAATGACATCTTTGGAAAGAATGCCCGCCTCAAAAGCAGGGGTGTCCTCAATGGGGGAAACGACTACCAGTTCCTTAGTTTCTTCATCCTTGGTAAGTTGAATGCCGACCCCTGTTAATTCCCCAGAGGTATCAATTTGCATATTTTTGAATTCTTCGGGGTCCATGAAGCGCGTGTAGGGATCGCCGAGGGATTTTAGCATCTCTCGAATGGCTTTGTAAGCTTCTTCCTTATTCGCGTAGGATTTTCCTAGATATTTAGTGCGAACGGCACGCCAATCAAGTTGATTAAAGGTTCCATCAACGTAAGTGCGATCAATGATTTGCCAAACTTCATCGACTAATTCTTTGGGATTATCTTGAAAAAATGCTTGGCTGCGGGAAAGGCGAAGGCCCGCTCCGGTAACAGCCACCGCAGTAAGAACGGTAGCAGTAGCAGCAAGAATAAGCCCTCTTTTGTGATTGACCATAAGCTCTAGTGTGTGTTAGTGAAACTTTTATAACATCCGAATGCTGACTCTAGCACAGGAACTTGCGGGGAATATTTACATCAGTGTATCTTAGACTCAAGTTACCTGGCTGATTAACCTCATAATATGTGAATTAATTTTAAGTAGAGTAGCCTCCTTTAGTTATAACATTTTCTGAGTAATGGTTATTGTAATCCCATGACAGATAGTACAGTTGTTTTGGCTGATGCCCTAAAAACTCAGCGTCAAACCCTAAGTCATCAGCGACGCTTGAAAGCTTGGCAAGGAGTTTGGCGTTTTGCTGCCCTTTGTGGCATGACAGGGGGGTTAGTGTGGAGCTTAGGTTTGCCCGATTGGGTGATTCGAGGGTCATCTCAAGTTAAGATTACGGGAAATCAGTTACTAAATCTGGAGCAAATTCAACAAATGCTTCAGATGAATTATCCGCAATCGATTTGGCAACTACCGATTCATCAATTGACCGAACAACTCGAATCCCAACCTCCTATTGAGGATATCCATATTACCCGTCAGTTGTTTCCGGCTCAAATTACTTTGACTGTGAAGGAAAGACAGCCTGTGGCTAAGGCTTCTTTTGGTAAAGAGGGAGGGTTTCTCGATGCTGAAGGGGTCTGGATTCCTCAAAAATTCTACCCACAAGGGGCTAAAATAGCTACTGCGACTCAGTTAACTATCTTGGGACTTAATCGGCAGTCCCAGACTTACTGGGAACAAATGTATCCTATGATGATCAGTTCTCCTGTCAAAATTATGATTGTTGATTGGCGCGATCCGAGCAATCTTATTTTGAAAACTGACCTGGGAACAGTTCATTGTGGTACTTATGATCATAAATTCTCCCAACAACTTTCCGTCTTAGCGAAATTGCGGAAACTACCCTCCCAGGTTCCCAAAGAACGTATTATCTATATTGATTTATCTAATCCTGATTCCCCTTCCGTTCACCTCAAAGATCCCCCCAAAAAGCCCCCCAGTTCCTAACCTGGACTTAATCATGTTAATAAATGTTAACTTAGCAACATTTGTGTTATTTTGGCGCAGATTGAGTCAACTCCCTAACTTAAGGAAGAATTTTGCAGTATGAGGTGAAATCATTCAACATTGATAGTAAGCTTGGAAATGGTAATGCCCTATAGATAAATAAATAAATGGCTAATCTAGGTATTAATTAATGATACTGTGGATTAGGTAGATTCAGATTATCCTAAACTCTTGAAACAAAATAATTAACCCCCGCCAATTACAATGATCCTTAATGATAAGTTAGCTCTTAATCATTCCAGTCTAAATCATACAGAATCTGCTGAGTCTTCGAGTGCCGTGGACAGTTATCACCGACCGAGTAGTACCTCACCCTTTGTGCCAACCAATGAGTCCCTAGAACTGCCTAAGGAAGAAAGCAGGAGAAACCAAATCGTGCCGAATAACGTTGCTAAAATCAAAGTCATTGGTGTTGGTGGCGGCGGATGTAATGCAGTTGATCGCATGATTGAAAGTGCCTTGACAGGCATTGAGTTTTGGACGATGAATACGGATGCCCAAGCTCTGACTCAATCAGCTGCGCCTCACCGTTTACAAATTGGCAAGAAACTGACCCGTGGACTAGGTGCAGGGGGCAACCCTAACATCGGCAAAGAAGCGGCTCTAGAGTCCCGTGATGAAATTGCCGAAGCCCTAGAAGACACTGATTTGGTGTTTATTACCGCAGGAATGGGAGGGGGAACCGGAACTGGTGCAGCCCCCATTGTGGCGGAAGTTGCTAAGGAAAAAGGTTGTTTGACCGTTGGGGTGGTGACTCGGCCCTTTACCTTTGAAGGACGACGACGTACCACTCAAGCAGGAGAAGGGATCTCTCAACTACAAAGCAATGTTGACACCCTAATTGTCATTCCCAATAACCAATTACTACAGGTAATTTCCCCAGAAACCCCCCTACAAGAAGCATTTCTGGCGGCGGACAATGTGCTGCGTCAAGGGGTACAAGGGATTTCCGATATTATTACCATTCCTGGCCTGGTCAATGTGGACTTTGCTGATGTACGAGCAGTCATGGCTGATGCCGGTTCTGCCCTGATGGGAATTGGGGTAGGGTCTGGAAAATCTCGGGCCAATGATGCCGCTTCTTTAGCCATTTCTTCCCCCCTCTTAGAGCATTCCATTAAGGGAGCGAAGGGGGTTGTCTTTAATATCACAGGGGGTAGAGATCTCACCTTACATGAGGTCAATACCGCCGCAGAAACCATCTTTGAAGTCGTTGATCCCGATGCCAATATTATTTTTGGGGCGGTGATTGATGAACGAGTTCAAGGGGAAGTTATTGTGACAGTGATTGCTACGGGGTTTAGTGCAGAATCGGAGAATATATCGACTCCTCAAATAACTGCCACTCCCTCCCGGCCTGTTGCTCCTCCCCTCACATCTCCCAAAGAGGAACCCACAACCCCAAAACCAGCGGGTCTGGATATTCCTGACTTTTTACAAAGACGGCGTTTTCCCCGTAGTTAAGGAAAATAGCAGGAATTCCCCCAGGGTTATCCGTTATTTTAAGACTGTTAACTGCTGTATCGGCTTAAGATTGATGATGGCCAGATTGCCTTTTGTTGTTTCCTCTGACCAGTGTTATACAAAGTTCGTTGTCGTCCCGCTTTTGCTGCCCTATTTGTCACTTTAAACCCAGGAGAAAGTATCATAGTCAGGGCAGGGTCAATGGTTAGCCTCGACACAGGCGTTAGTCTGAAAACTCAAGTTTGTGGGGGTCGCCTACTTGCTCTTCTTCGGAAATGTTTTGGGGGCGAATTATTATCGGTGGATCAGTTGAGTAATACCACAAATAAGTCTTTAACAGTGGTTTTGGGCCATTCAACTATGGGGGATATCGCTCGCCTCGACTTGTCTCAGGGGTCTATTTGTTTACAACCAGGGGTTTATCTCGCTCACACATCAGGAGTGACGGTTCAAAACCATTGGGCCGGTTTGGGTAGTTGGTTGGCCGGAGATGGGTTGTGGAAAGTGAAATTAAAAGGCAAAGGACGGGTCTTTATTGGGGGCTATGGCGGTATTATCAAAAAAATGGTTTATGGGGATTTTGTCGTCACTCAAGGAAATTTATTAGCCCATAGTCCCAAACTACGGCTAAAATATCACCAGGAAGAAGAAAGCGTTAATATTGTAGTTAGGGCCGCTAAAACTAAGAATCAACGTACTCAAGGGAACCCCATTTATTGTCAATCCCGCAATCTTCAAGGATTAATTGACTATCTTCGTTCCCTGGCTTAAAAGTTTTATGAAAGTTGAAATTTTACACGAACGGGAAAATTCTCTGGCCCGTGTTATGCTCGACAATGATGAGGTATTGATGGCTCAAGGGGGAACTCTCGTCGCCATGAAGGGCAATGTTTCCTTAAATACGACTTTACGCCGGAGTTGTCGCAAAAGTAACCGACGGAATCAAGATGCGATCGCCACAGAGTCTTTATTTATTACGGAATTTCGAGCTATGGGGGAGCAAAATGAAGTTTGGTTAGCACCTTCGATGATGGGGAATATTCTGGTTCATCAAGTCACCAGTTACAAATTAATCGCCTTGGTTTCTAATTATCTGGCTTCCAGTGGAACAATGGATCTTTTTTTAGGTTTACCAGAAGTAACGCTTCCGAGCAAAAATGAGACTTTAACTTTGTTAAGTCCCACATTTCGCACTTCAAAATGTAGCATCAAAGAAATCTCGAAAAAGATACTTATTTTTCAGTTATATTCTCTATTAAAATAAGAGAACTTTTTGCTGAAGCTCCCTATTAGCATTAAGGGAATT